>CADCPK010000403.1 GCA_902803215.1 uncultured Lachnospiraceae bacterium | reverse complement strand
TGGGTGGAAATCGCAACACCGGCCGGAGCAGGGAAATATGCGCATCTGATCGCGCCTTTTTCGGCCGACGACGACCAGTGCTTTGACATCACGATCGTTGGCGATACTGACCTGGTCGAATCCTGCCCGGAATCTGCGAAGCCCGGAGAGACCGTAACGGTTAAAACCTATGCTGTTACTGACGGAGACAAAAAGATAAGCGTCAGAGGAGCTGATGGAGAAAGTATTAACTGGTTCGAATATCAATTTGTTATGCCGGATCACGATGTGGAAGTACACGTGGAATTTATTGGAAACGGACTGGCATAACATCCAGTTTCATAGGGAGGAAAAGACGATGCTGTTTGTATGTTACCCGAAATGCTCAACCTGTAAAAAAGCCCGGAAGTGGTTGGATGATCACGGAATCGCGTATGAGTTCAGAGATATAAAGGAGCAGAATCCGACGGCAGAGGAGCTGGCGGACTGGCAGGAAAAAAGCGGTCTTCCGATGAAACGTTTTTTTAATACTTCGGGGCAGCTGTACCGTTCTATGGGACTGAAGGATAAGCTGCAGGATATGAACGAGTCAGAAATGCTGGTGCTGTTATCTTCAGATGGTATGCTGGTAAAACGTCCGCTGCTTGTGGCCGGGGAGAAGGTACTGGTCGGATTTCGGGAAGCGGAGTATGAGACGCTTCTTTGACGAGACGCTTTTTTACGAAACGCTTATGTAACGAAACGCTTTTCTAACTCAGAAGCTTTTTAACGAAGTGCTTCTGAAATGAAGGGAGGCCGGAATGGAACAGGGCTTTGCAATCCTGATGTTTCTCTTTGCCGGGGCTTTGCTTCTTTATGCGGCGCTTCTGGCAGTCACAAAGAACTATCATTTGCTGCCGTACCGAGCTACGGTATCAGTGAAGCCAAAGAATCCAAAAAAGTACACACTGCAGCTTGCGAAGACAATCGCGCTCGCTGCTGCAGGAATAGCTCTTGGGGCAGCTGTGGCGCTGAGGTACCCGGCTGTCGGCGCTGTTGTGATGGTGGCCGGCGTTGCGGCAGCATGCTGGGCAGGGACAAAGATAGTGAAAAACGAATGATTACCGTCAGCCTGTTAATAATCAGGGGAGATTGTGTTATGATGATACCATAACAGATCAACAGGTTATACGTACGATACTCGTATGGATAAGATTTGTGACAATATTACAATTTTTAATGATGAGGAGGAGATCTACATGAGGAGGTTAACATTTGTGCCTGTAGTTTTGATGGGAGTTATGCTGGCAGCTGCTTTGCCTGTATCAGCGGAAACGCTGACTACGGCAGATGGCGTCCTTTCCATCGAAGCACCATCAGATCAGTGGGCCGAGGTCGCGGATCCGAACCACTGGTTTGTAATTACCGACGGGAAGAACACGATCACCGTGGAGCGAATACTGCGGCGAGTGGTTTGCTGCCGGAAATGACTACAGAAATCATGTCGCGGCTGCATATGGCGCTGAAGAATAAAAATACTTCACGCAGGAATGATCTTATCATCTGCTGATTTGTAATATTTTAATAGCCTGATCGGCATTCGTCCGATCAGGCTATATTTTAGCAAAAAAGTCAAATGGGGCCTGCCCCTATGGCGGTTCCGATGGAGAAAGGAGCAAGGGGCGTATTCAGCCTCGGTACTTCATGGAAGGAGCGCCTTTGACGCCCGGCTTCATACAAAACACATTTCCCGCAAGCGGGTAAACTTCCGGATCGGTTCCCTGGGAGGCTGTGGTGATGAATAAGGTATCCATGTCACTGCCGCCGAAACAGCAGGAGGATACATTCGGTACCGGCAGTTCATATTTTTCAATCATTTTGCCGGTCCGGGGATCCCATCTTGAGACGGCGCTCCCGCCCCACAGGGCAATCCACAGTTTCCCCTCTTCATCGATGGTCATGCCGTCCGGGTATCCGGCTTCTTCCGGGACCCGGATAATGATTTCCGGGTTGGTCATTGAGCCTGATGCGGTGTCATATGCATAGCGGGTTACGGTCCGGGCTGTGGTATCGACAAAGTAGAAACGACTTCCGTCCGCACTCC
>CADCPK010000402.1 GCA_902803215.1 uncultured Lachnospiraceae bacterium | reverse complement strand
TATTCAGCCGAGCTCTCGTCAGGGCGACTGGGTAATGGCTAACTGGAACGGCGCGATTGGCTGGACCAATGCAAATTATCTGTACTACTAATTGACTATACACATAATAAGATAGAGTTCTGAGAAGAGCCCGGGCTTCGAGAGAAAGCTCGGGCTTTTGCTTATTGTTCTCAAAAATGGGTCAAAAAGGAACGTCACCCCGTTGACCCAAAATGAGATAAAAAGAAACGTCCCCATCGACTCATTCCAGTGCCTTCACCGCCATCTCCCTATACTCCGTCACCACATCCTCGGGCCCTTCGATCCGGATCTTCCCGTCCCACTGAAACACCCAGCTATAAAATGTAGGGGAGGTACACACCTGCACCTTTGTGCGAAAATGTCCTTTTTTGGCTCTTTTGACGACTATATCCATGCCGAACTTATCCAACACACCTTTCATAACCTCATCGCAGCAAAGGAGTGTCACTTCCGTGGGTTCTTCATTATCGTACATTCGGAAAACTTCACGTGTATATCGTGCTATATCGAAACCTTCAGGAGCCAGCTGAGCTTTTCTTCTCAAGATTTCCGGTTTATTCAATATTCTATCCACCCGATATGTCCGCGTTTCTTTCTGTTCGTGATTCCACCCAACCAGGTAGTAATAATCCCCGTTCCAGATTAAAGTGTATGGGCTTACAATATAGGGATTACCATCATTACGAAGAGTCTGTCTCTTCTTTCCGTCATAGTCTGTGTAGAAGAAAGAGATCTGCTTTCCGGCATTGATCGCGCCGTTGATGGCATCCACAATGGAATATCCTTTCTCGTTCGCAGATCGAACTCTTCCGGAGGTATGCAAATTTCTTTTAAGCTTTTCTGCTCTTGCTTCACTCGTCAGCTTTGTTATCTTCTCCGTCAACACACGACTTTTCTTTTCCGTGATGAACTTGGAAGACTCTACGGCATCGATCAATATTTTCAATTCAGGGAGTTCAAAGCGGCTGTCTTCCAAATAATACCTGTTCTGTCTTGCCCGCCTTGAATGTACGGCAAAGCCAGCAGCTTTAAGCATCTCTATGTCCCCCGGTACCGTGGTCCGATGCATAGTGATGCCATGTTCCTTTTCCATGATGTCCCTGATCTGATTGGTTGTCAGCTGGTGCTCCGCATCGGTATACTTTAACAGGAGCTGATACATATACAGCACTCGTAAACGGGCGTCGTTTCGGTTCAGATTCGGATCTGTTTCGACCGCAGCATCTACAATTCTAAGCTTTTGATCTGCCTTTATCACCGCAGCTATCGTCTCTGCCGCAAGACGAGAACCGGCTTCGTTCGGGTGCTTCCCGTCATCTGCGTACAGTTCGCGGGAATCGGCGGCTTCATAAAACTTCTGTCCGACATCGGCAAGAAGTGCTTCATTCCGGTCGGCAGCCTCTTTGTAAGCATCGTGAAGTGACACAGCCATCTCATCATAGCTTATATCCATCTTTGCCATAGCAGGGCTGTCTTCCTTATAAGCCCATGTGGCAAACAGGATCGGCGTGCCGTCCTCTTCTTTGATCCAATCACACAGACTGCTGACACTGTTCATGAAGGAGTTTCTCGCTGTAATCGGCCCGGTGCTCATCTCCTGCAGGATGACATAGTCCCAAAATTCTTCTTCAAGTGCGGCCTGTGTTTTTGCGCCCATCTTTGTCTTTGTATTTAACTGTTCTGCAAGGCGGGCGCCTCCCCGTGTATGGTTAACGACCTCGGCACCGGTGAGTTCCTCCAGCATTGCGGGCATGTTATTTGCAAATGTAAAGCTGTTACCAAGCATGAGGATTCGCATGATCAATTCTCCTTGCCAATTGCCATTTATCATCAGTATGAAATATCCCACTTTCATAATCTTTATGAAGCCAACGACTAATGTCTATCCGGTAATCTCATCAATGGCGATCTATATTCTGTCAAAAATCGCAGGAAATCTTGGCATGAACCTGCTTTATTTGCATCTGATTCGTAATACTTCCGGAAGCTTCCATAGACCCGAGATTAAAAGAATCTGTTTCGATACTACCGTTCATATTTATATATGTCGCATAAACAGGATTTTACAGTTCCTTTTCTTGTTAATGTGTTCTCAGGAACTCATCTGTACATTAGCACTGTTTGCGGTATCAAATGCAAACTTTCCTACTTCCGGCATGTTTTCACCTCTTCATTCATTGCCGCAGCTGTATAATTACTATCCAATGACTCTCCAATGACCATTTTTCTTTGGTCCCTCACGATAAATCATGTTATTAACGGAAAGCTTTTTCATAATACGCTGAACCTTTGACCTGGAAAAGCCAGATTTCTCAGAAATACTCTCTTGGCTTATTCTCGGATCAATCTTTATAAGTTTGATTATAATCTTTTCATCCTCATTTAAAGCTTCATTTAAAGCTTCATTTAAAGCTTCATGTGATGCTTTATCCGAATCTTTATTTCTGTGAGCCGTTCGTTTATCGATATTGTTTCTTAAGATGAGTTTTACTGTATTAGGCGTCTCCACATATTCCGGAGCCGGAAGTCCTGCAGCAGCCATATCTGCATATATTTTTTTAACGCCTTCATTTAGTTCACGTACCCACTCAAATTCTGTCATAACTCTAGAAATAGTTTTATTCCGGGAAAAGCGAGTATAAGAAATATTATCTGCAGTCACAATGTTAGGGAATCGTCCCGGGCTCTCAATCTCCAGTCGATCATCATACATGCTGACTTTGATAAACTGTCCTGATGCCGCATAATCACGATGTGCCACAGCATTGATGATTCCCTCGAACCATGGAAACTCCGGATATTCCGGACTCTCAACAAAACGGCCGCTTCCATGCTCCTGGCGTGTAAAAACTCTCAGCTGATCTGCAATAAAAGCCTTCGCATCATCCACAAGTCGCAAAATTGGCTCATCTATGCTCTTGTCCTTCACGACATTGTAATTAGCCCCAACCTGCATTTCACGACCATCAACACGAATAAAGCGAATGCGGCAATTCATGTTGAATTTCATGATGTTCTTAGCAAAAAGAAGCACGGCTGCATTCGTCAGATATTCCTTGCCTTCTCTGCTCTGCAAGAAGCCTCTTGCTGTAAGGACCTGATGAGTATCTACACCTTCTGCGCCAATTCGTTTTTTATACTTATCAAGAAGTTCCTGATCCAAATCATCCGGACTTGCATTTTGATTTATTTCGTCCTCAAAATGACGGGAACCTTTCGCATACTCGAGATTGCGTAGGTTCTCTCCCAACATTTCTTTGGATTTATCACCAATACGAAGATAAGTTCGATCATTGGAAGTACGGATTACCTGATCAATGCTCGGCTCTATATGAAGCAGCAATATCCGATCAGGCTTTCCGGATTCATTGGTGATATCTATGAATTCTTCCCGATACCGCGGCATCGGTCTGCAACAGTCCTTTGGTGCATTGATGAATTCATTGATCTTTTCACCACCACAGGAATTAATTCCTTCCAGAGTACGCTTTTTATCGCTGATACCAATCACGAGTGTTCCACCGTCTGCATTCGCAAAAGCGGAAATGTGTGGTGCCAGCTCTGCAACGCGAATCTGACCGGACTTCCTGTCGAAGTATTTGTTTTCGCTCTCCGTCTGCATATACTCAAGAGTAAGCAGTGGATTTAGTTTTGATACAATGTTCATAACAACATCCCGCTTTCATTTTTGTTATACATGACTCATTGACTTTACCCAATCCTTAACTAAAGAAATCAAATTCACCCACCACAAAGGCAATGTCACTTACTTTTCTTTTGTAAAAGGCATTTCAGGCAACATCTCTCACTCCACTTTCAATAATGTTAAAACGCCTGAACTCAGGAATAGCCTCCTTCTCTGCCTTTCGCAACGGCTCATCTGATTTCAGTACTTCGCTTGTCACAAGTACACCCGCAGGATAAATCGGTTTACTCAATTTCTGTCCGCGAATATCATTATATTTTGTGCAAAGCGGAATTTGATTCTCCCGGGACAGATAATCCAGCATGGCCAGCAAATAAAAGGCTTCCGGATACCATTGTTTATCGTACATCGTCTTTATCTCATCTGTTTCCAAAAGGTCAAGTATAAATTCCACATCACCCAAGTCTTTAACACGATGGCATATGTTGTTTTTGAAAGTCTCGAAAGAGCTGCGGTATTCACTGTGGGCAGAATCAAGAATCTCTTCAATATAAACACCCAACACTTTAGCTATACGATAAAGCGTTCCTGCCGCGCACTTTTCGAGGTCTGTTTTTCCACTGCATATGTCATTTATAGTCGCCTGTGGAACACCGCTTTCTTTGCTAAGCCGATATTTCGTCATATTCTGTTTTTTGAGAAGATCATTAATCAGCATGCCAGGCCCCCTTCACTATTTCTTCCTTACATTATAACGGTATACCGAAGTATTTTCAAGGACTCCTTGGCTGAAATGAGGATAAATATTAACGCATGCCCCATATACAGTACATCAATGTGTTGGGAAATGACCCGGAATTTTCTCGGCAAACACCAGCCGGCGCCCCGGCGCCCCGCCAAAATTAGTTCGTGGATTACTCCGCCACCACCCGTATATATAATTGTGAGGACGATGAGGTCCACAAAAATAGCGCAAAAGTG
>CADCPK010000401.1 GCA_902803215.1 uncultured Lachnospiraceae bacterium | reverse complement strand
CTGGGCATGGAGGAAGGCAGCGCCGAGTATATCCGTCTGTTCGACATCAGCATAGTCAGCAGGGACGATCCCGGCATCAGGTACCAGCCTGCGGAGGGTACCGCTGTTGACATGCGCGTTGAGCTTGCGGACAGAACAAGCGAACAGATGACCGTAGTGCACTTTGCGGACGGAACAGAGGAGGCCGAAGCGGTCGAGAGCGTCACTCAGAACAGTGAAGCCGGATCTTCAGTGGAATTTCAGGCAGGGAGTTTCAGTGTCTATTCAATTGTGGATGCGCCGGAACCGGCTGTCATTGGAGCGACCGGCTGGTATGATGCAAATTCACTGGATCAGATTGAGGAACTCGGCGAAAACGGTTTTTATGTCAGCTGGAACAAGTATTATCTCACAGGCGGTTTAGTTTATAATGTATCGGGAAACAGTGACAGAGACGGTCTGGACGCAACACTGGACCAGCTAGATCCTGTCCCTGAGGTGGCTGCAAAGTTTTATTTCAGCAGGCTGGAGGGAACAGATACATTTAAGATTTATACCGAAGGGGAAAACGGGACAAGAAATTATGTAAAGATGACGAGTGTCAGCGGCAACAACAACCGTGCCGGCCTGACGTTTGTCTCAGAAGAATCGGACGGGACTGCTTTTACGATAGAGGAAAAAGGCAATAGTAATATCTTTTACATCTCGGCCAGACTGCCCGGTTCGAATGAGTTCTGGTGGAACAGAAACACAAATACCAGCGGCGGAGTGGGTGCTTTCGTCGGATTTAACAAAAAAAATGATCAGAATACTGCGATAGTTTCACTCAGCTATTATTATACTGCTGAGAATGATCCTTACAAGCTGAATGGCAAAACCTTCGGCATCGCCTACAACGATGATTCCGTTACGGCGGCGGGCGTGTCTGCAGAAGGCAAGACAGTGAGCGGCCAGAATCGTCTGGGAGGCGTCGATATGCTTATACGCAATGACGTACTCACCAACAGCGGAAACCTTCTCGTTGCCGAGAACAGCGATATTCAGGAGTGGACGTTCGAATCCGTTAATGAAGACAAATACTATCTTAAGACAACGGTAGATGGAGCCGTCAAATATCTGAATATCAGCGGCAGCAACGTGACACTGGTCGAGACTTCGGCCGATGCATCTGTCATCAAAGCCACGCCCGGAACAGGCTCCAACAGCGGCAAATGGCATTTCACGGCCGGCGGCTATTCGCTGAACTTTGCGGGAAGTGCTGCAAATGGCTTTAATGCGGCGAATGGCAACGGCGCATCCACCTGGCTGAATCTGGTTGAGAAGTCCACTTTGACAGATGATGATTTTGTTGAGTATTCTGCCCGCAAAATCAGTGCCAGCGACGACATTCTCAGCGCTACGGAAAAGGATGAAAACGGTGACATTCTGAAAGACGACGAAGGCAATGTCGTTTATAAATCGGAAAAAACCAAGGTTGTGATCTATACCCGTTTTTGGAATGACAGCACCAAGAAATATGAGTTTTACGCATTGGATCATGATGGTTCGCTTGTGCGTGTCTATGACAGCGGTGACAGGATCAACTGGATCGGCAATCAGGTCAATTCGGCTCTCTGGGAGTTCACGGAATACACCAATGATGACGGCTCTCCGAACTATTATTATGAACTGGAAAACACTGCCTACGCCGGAACATATCTGGTTCCGCAGTCCGAAGGAATCATATCTGATCAGGCTGTCGGCATCAATCTGAACGGACGCCGTGAAGGCTTTGATTATACATCCATCATTGCGTGGGACGACGACGCATATGCATATTCCGGACTGAAAATAGTACAGAATGCGGATGGCACCCTGAAAGCGGTTCCCTGCCCATTCAATGAAGCCGACGATTTTAACTTTGCTGTGATAGCACCTCCTGTTGCGGAGGCGGATTCCACTTCGGATGTAAAAACCGTGGACAACAACGAGCACGGCATCAGCATCAGGATGGTCGATTTCAATAATAAACCCCTTCTGAATGACCGTGATCCCGTACAGAATCCATTTTTCGGCGCACATCAGTGGATTCAGTATGCTCCGGATTCAGGATTGCTTTCTACAGATCTGACAAATGGATATCCGACGACTACAGCGCATACCGGAAATGAAGGCAGAAGTCTGTCAGAATTATTTTCCAATATGACACCTGCCAATCATCTGTTTATTCAAAGCGTCTATAATGAAAGCGGTTATTTTGAATATGACAGTACACAGAACTTCGCACATCTGAATGATAACGGAAACTTTACGGTTTATAATCAGCTTGGCGCAATCGGAACACAAACAGGAGCTACCAGAACGCATGGCCAGTTTATGCCTTATAACGATATCAGTGCCGACATTGGCTACGCAAAGGATAATCAGGGGAATGTGATCACAAACCGCACCGATGTTCGAGGAAATGAGCTTTCGGATGCAGATCCCCGGAAGGGCGAGCCCTTGTATCTGATTCCACAGAAAGATGCGGACTATTTCTTCGGTATGGAATTATCCGCCAGCTTTACCCAGACTCCGGAAGGCGTTGATAACTGGGGCCATGATATCATCTTTGAATTTACCGGAGATGATGATTTCTGGCTTTATGTGGATGGGGAGCTGGTTCTGGACCTGGGCGGCATACACAGTGCGCTGCCCGGCTCTGTGAATTTCCGGACAGGTGAGGTCAACGTTAACGGGACGAGGACAACTCTTAAGACGCTCTTCCATGACAACTATGTGGCCAGGGGACACACTTCAGCTGAAGCTGACGAGCATGTAAATGGCCTCTTTGAGCAGAAGTTTGACGAAGAAGGGAACCCCTTAAAGGACTCTCAGGGAAATGATGTCTATACCTTTAAAAACTATACGAATCATCAGATGAAGATGTTCTATATGGAGCGCGGAGCCGGAGCGTCCAATCT
>CADCPK010000400.1 GCA_902803215.1 uncultured Lachnospiraceae bacterium | reverse complement strand
GGGACGGGATCGGACCGGAAGTATGTAGTGAGAGCGTAAAGGTTCTCGAACACGTTGCTGCAGCAGATGAGAGTTTTGAATTCGTATTTTCCTGGTTTCCATGGGGATGCGAATATTATCTGAAGCATGGAGAAATGATGCCTTCGGACGGGATCAGGACTCTCAGCTCTTTTGATGCCATACTACTTGGTGCTGTCGGGTATCCCGGAGTGCCTGATCATATTTCCCTCAGGGATCTCCTGCTCCGGATCCGCCACGACTTTGATGAATACATTAATCTGCGGCCGGTGAAGCTTCTCAAGGGAGCATCATGCCCTCTCAAAGGGATCGATCCGGGCGAAATTGACATGCTTTTTATCAGGGAAAACAGCGAAGGGGAATATAGCGGGCAAGGGGCCTGGCTTTACAAGGATTCTCCGCAGGAGGTCGTAATCCAGGACAGTGTGTTTTCCAGGAAGGGTACGGAACGAGTTATAAGATATGTATATGAACTGGCCAAAAAGGAGAATAAAACGCTGACCAGCATATCCAAAGGTAATGCACTTAATTTCTCCATGGTATTCTGGGATCAGATCTTCAAAGAAGTAGGCGAAAGCTATCCGGAGGTAGAAACACATTCCCTGCTGGTAGACGCCGCGGCTATGTTTATGGTAAAGGATCCGAAAAGATTCCAGATCGTCGTTACGTCTAACCTGTTTGGAGATATTCTTACAGACCTGGGTGCGGCGATCGCCGGCGGAATGGGTCTGGCGGCCGGAGCAAACCTGAACCCCGAGAAAAAGTTCCCATCCATTTTTCAGCCGAGAACGGCAGAAGGGAGAAAATCTATGACAAACGAAGTAAAAACGACAAGGAATCTGAAGGTGATCGAGCAGAGCGGGTACAGGTATCAGGCTACCCCGACTGTGATGCTAAAGGGAAAATGGCTCAGTGAGTTCGGTTTTGACATCGGCACACATGTCAAACTACAGGTTCAAGGAGGCGATCAAATGAGTTTGATGCCTGCTTCGGGATAGATTCTATCCAATTTTGGCGATGATGAGGTGATGTGGGAGAGGTCATCTGTGAGAGCGCACACATATTGATTAAAAAAACATTGAATTCTTTCACGGATTGTAATATTATTTATTCATGACAGACAATGGCGCCTTATGACGGTGACGTTGTCTGTTTTTTTATGGAGGAATTCAAACATGAAAAAAGTAATCGGTGTAATGCCTTTGTGGGATGATGAAAAGAACAGCATTTGGATGCTGCCCGGATACATGGAGGGAATAAAACAGGCGGGCGGGCTTCCCTTCATTTTTCCGTTTTCTGATGATGAGGATGAGATTTCTATCCTCATGGAAATGTGCGGTGGGATCCTGTTTACAGGTGGTCACGATATTTCACCGGAAATATATCATGAGAAACCGCTTGAAGGACTGGTCTCATGTTGTGAAAAACGGGACATTATGGAAAGTATCATTTTAAAGCTGGCTTTGGAAGCAGATAAGCCGCTTCTGGGTATATGCCGGGGCATTCAGTTCATCAATGCCTCACTCGGCGGAACTCTTTATCAGGATCTTGAGCTGCAGCATCCTTCCAGGGTCGAACATCATCAGCAGGCTCCGTATGATGTTCCCGCGCATGAGGTTACTCTGATCGAGGATACACCGCTCCAAAAATGGCTGCATCGGGATAGGCTGGCCGTGAACAGTTATCACCATCAGGCTGTAAAGGAACTTGCTCCCGGACTTAAACCGATGGCTGTCTCGCCCGATGGAATAACAGAGGCTTTGTATATGCCTGGGAGAAAATTCCTATGGGCTGTTCAGTGGCATCCGGAGTTTTCTTTTCGTAATGATGAAAATAGCAGACGGATCTTTTCGGCATTTATTGATTGTATTTAGAAAGGACCCGTTAAATCAAAGGAGAAAGCCGATGAAAAAAATACATCTGTCAGATAAAATCCATGAGGAATGCGGTGTATTCGGAATGTATGCACCGGCGGGTGAGATTGTGGCCCCGGATATTTATAACGGGCTTATCGCCCTCCAGCACAGAGGGCAAGAGGCTGCAGGCATTTCTGTCTCAAAAACTGACGGGCCGAGAGGGAATATCCTGACCAAAAAAGGAATGGGCCTTGTCAGCGAAGTATTTGAAATTAGTGACATAGAACGGTTAGCCGGAAACATAGGTGTCGGTCATGTGAGGTATTCCACCACAGGGGGATCTGTACCTGAAAATGCCCAGCCCATCGCCATGAAGTATGTTAAGGGCAGTCTTGCACTGGTGCATAACGGAAACATCATGAATGCGGAAGAGATAAAAAAAGAACAGCTGTATCGGGGACAGGCACATTTTACGACATCTGATACGGAAGTCCTTGCTTATGAAATTATCAGTGAACGTCTTCATTCAGATAATATTGAAGATGCGATCCTGAGGGCAACTCAAAAGCTGAAAGGCGGATATGCATGCATCATCATGAGTCCGCGAAAACTCATCGGCATTCGAGATCCGCAGGGGATCAAACCTTTGATGTTGGGGAAAAAGGAGAACGTATATATTCTGGCGTCTGAAAGTGCTGCCATTGAAGCAGTGGGTGGAAAACCGGTGAGGGACGTCGAGCCGGGGGAACTTATTGTTCTCTCCGGGGAGGGTTTAAGAAGCATACGTGATTTATGTGGGAGAAGACATGCACACTGTATTTTTGAATATATTTACTTTGCAAGAAGTGACTCCGTGATGGATGGAGCAGGAATATATGAAGCCAGGTTTAACGCAGGACAGGCCCTTGCCCGTAAAGATTCTGTTGAAGCCGACCTTGTTACAGGGGTTCCCGATTCGGGATTGATTGCAGCGGAGGGGTATGCTGTACAGGCGGGCATTCCATTTACACTTGCTTTTCATAAGAACAGTTATATTGGAAGAAGCTTTATCAAACCTACAGAGCAGGAACGAAAAAATGCTGTACATATGAAGCTGAGTGTCATAAAAGGTGCTGTGAAGGGAAAGCGGATCGTATTGGTAGATGATTCCATCGTCAGGGGTACGACTATGCGCCTGATCGTTGATATGCTGAGGGAAGCCGGTGCTTCGCAGGTACATGTCAGGATTAGTTCTCCGCCATTTTTGTATCCCTGCTATTATGGGACAGATGTTCCGAGCAGTGGGCAACTGATTGCTTCCGGCCATTCTGCAGGTGAAATATGTGATCGTATCGGTGCGGATTCTCTAGCCTATCTTGACGTTCTCGATTTTAAGAGTATGGTTGGGAATCTTCCGCTGTGTGCGGCATGTTTTGACGGTAAATATCCGGTTTGATGACGACTGTTTCCTGAGGTAGGTAATTCGGGCAGCGCCGCGAACGGAATAAAATAGTTCCCTGCCACAGGTACTAAACACCACTATTGGAGGAGATTATAGAGGAAGATGATAGTCCGTAGAGTCGAAAAGCATTTGATAAAACAGAATAACTCTTTCTATCCGATGCTCTGCGACTTTACGCATAAGGCAAAAAATCTCTATAACCATGCCAATTTTCTTGTGAGAAATGAGTTCGTGAAGACAGGAAACCGGCTTCGCTACGGAGAAACGGATAAGATCCTCTAAGCCGATCGTGAATATGACGATTACCGTCAGATGCCGACAGCTCAGGTGGCGCAGCAAACACTCAGGCTCCTGGAGAAAGACCGGAAATCGTTCTTTACAGCGATAAAAGATTGGTCCGAAAACAAAGATAAATATTTGGGCAGGCCGAAACTCCCGAAGTATAAGCCCAAAGACGGTAAGCACATTCTTATTCTTACAAACCAGAATGTAAAGCTGAAGGATAACGTACTCTGCTTCCCGAGATCGTTTTGCGGATTTACCGTCGTTCCTCAGTTTATCAAAGACAGCAGATTTGTTTCTTTTCAACAGGTAAGATTCATTCCGGGGTACAGAAACATTGCGGTGGAGCTTGTGTATAACATCGAGATCCCGGACGGTACGCTGCCCGATAACGGAAGGTATTTAAGTATTGACATCGGATTGGATAACTTGGCAACCGTTGTAAATAATGCGGGTTTGAAACCTGTTG
>CADCPK010000399.1 GCA_902803215.1 uncultured Lachnospiraceae bacterium | reverse complement strand
TTAAAGCACACATCATGATCACGCTTATAAATATCGGTATGGTAAAGTGGAAGTTTTCGGGACGTTCGAGTCCGCCGCATCTGTATGGAGGTGCGGTCTTCTCAGTCAGAAGACGGGAGAGATAAGAAAAGAAATACCGGAATCTTTCTTTGAAAATTCCTTTTTTCAGCATGAGTGACAGAGCGATAAGGGCTCCGATCAGAAAAGAGACTGCAATGCATTTGAGGATAGCTGCGGGTCCGAGGAAAGCTCCGAGCGAGCAGAACAGCTTGATGTCACCGGCGCCGAGCATTCGAAGAGAGAACAGAAGAAACAGAAGCACAAAAGGGATCGCCATTCCGACAAAGCCTGCAGCCATCCCCGCCGGTCCGCCTCGCACGAGTCTGAACAATAGGGCTGCTCCGGAGGATATGAATATCAGGCGATTATCCACCTTTCCGGTTTTAATGTCCATGATCATTGCTGCTATGGTCAGCAACAGAATAAGAATAGCAAGCAAACATATGCCCTCCTTTGGTGTGATAGGGCTATTATAATCAGAATATTGCCCGCTGTCCATAGGAAATTTTCAGATATTTTGTCGAAATATGTCGAATCTGTTGCCATTCGCGGCCCGGCAGTTCACGCCCCATCGGCGTCGACAGAGGATTGTCCGGCAGGCTGTTAATGGTAACGTGAAGGGAGTCAAAGGTAACCGGCAATCCGCTTCGCTACTTGCCGTTAAAAAAGGAGCGGCCTGAGCCGCCCCTTTTTCATATAATTTATGCGTCCGGACAATCGACGATCTTGCCGTCTTCGTCCCAGAGATCATGCCAGTCATCAGCGCCCGGCCACAGGAATACCTGGCCTTTTACCAGACGGTTGTTCTTCTCCAGAGTAGCGAGAAGCTTCATATCCTCGTCTGTCAGAGGTGCCGTGGAGACACACTGCAGGTTGCTGACATATTCTGCCTCATGAATAGAGAACGGAATCGGGATCTGTCCTCTCTGTACTGCCCATTTCAGGCAGATGGTAGCAGGATGTACGCCATATTTCTTTCCAAGCTCTACCATTTCCGGGATCTTCATATCTGCGATATCTTCTGCTACGATATCTCTCTCCGGTCTCTGCGGGGAGCCGAGGGGCATAAAGCCGACGGGCTGAATGTCATGAGCGACCAGCCAGTCAAACAGCTCCTGCTGCTGGAAGCACGGATGCAGCTCCAGTTCGCATGCTGCCGGTTTGATCTCCATCTTGTCATATACCGCTTCCAGTTTGGGAATGGTCATGTTGGAGATACCGATATTGCGTACCAGTCCCTTACGGACAAGCTCTTCGCACTGACGATAGGTATCCATGAACTCCGCTACCGAGAAAGGCTTGGAATCGGGATTTCTGGAATCTACATCACACCCCGGTGCATGATAGTTCGGGAACGGCCAGTGGATGAAATACATGTCTACGTAATCGCACTGCAGATCTGCAATACTCTTACGACAGGATTTTTCCACTTCCCTGTGCATGTCGTTCCAGACTTTTGTCATAATGAACAGATCTTTTCTTTCCACAACACCTTCGTCAAAGGCAGCCTTAAAGACCTCGCCGATCTGATCCTCATTGCCATAGCAGGCAGCGCAGTCAAACAGACGATATCCGCAGCGGATGGCGCCGGCAACAGCATTGGAAACCTGTTCCGGTGTAAAACGATCCGATCCGAAGGTTCCCATGCCGATGCAGGGAATTTCATTTCCCGTGTTCAGCCTGATTGTCGGGGCGATGGAAGTTTTATTTTCCATGATGATCCTCCTTTTACTTTAGTAATAAATTGCCATTACCTGTAGCCGAATACGAATCCGAAACGTTTCGGATTTATGGTTTCATTATATCATGGTGCGTTTAAAAAGCAAGAGTTTTTTTAAAAAAATGAGTAATTGGAGTCGTTGAGAAACGTCCCCAATTACTCATTGTTCTTCCTTGCGCATATCGCACTCAGGTGCTATATTCTAAAGATATAAAACTTCCCGAAGGAGCATCTCATCATGAACGATTTTGAAGCTATAGCAAGGACCAACCATAAAAACGGTAAAAACTGCGCAATGGCCGTCTATGAAGCATTCAGCAGCGTGAACCCCAATAAAACAACGCCCCCGAAACCAAGGTCCGAGGGCGGGAAATGCGGTGCGGTCCTGGCCGCGGAGCAGGTCATCCGCGAGATGGGCGGTACGCAGGAGCAGGTGGATGAATTTGAAAAAGAGTTTACCGCGAAATACGGCTCTCTGAAGTGCGCCGAGCTCAGAGGCATACTCCGCAACAAATGCAACGATTATGTGGGGACAGCAGCGGCAATGGTTCGCGGCTGAAACAGGGAAAACACAGGGGGACGGTCCTTTTGTGCGCGGAAATACAGGTAATTTTCCTGTATGCCCGCGCACAAAAGGACCGTCCCCCTGTGTTCGCGCCCGCAAACCTCTCTTGACCCCCGCCGCCCTCGATGTTAGTATAGAAAAGGGGTGAAATTTTGACAGACAGAATCAAACAGATCGAGGACATGTCCCTCAACGCATGGCCGTCCCACAAGATGGAGCTGTACGATGGGTGGATCATCAGGTTCTCGTATTTTTATACACACAGAACAAACAGCGTAGAACAGTTCGGCGTACCGACGCTCCCCTGGCGCGAAAAAATCCCTTACTGTGAAGCACTTTACCGGCGGCTGGACTCCCCGGTGATCTTCAAGATCAGCCCGCTTGTCTCCCCGGATTTCGACTATATGCTGGAAAACCGCGGCTACGTGATCGAACACGAAACCGAAGTAATGACACGGCCTCTCGAAGAAAACATATCCGAGAGCCCAAAAGAAAAGCCGGGCGCAGAGGCCCCGACCGTTGAATACTCGAACGATATCCCCATGGAATGGATAGAAGCTCTTTTCAATCTAAAAGGAACCACAAACCCCATTCACAGGGCCGTGGTTCCCTCCATGTACCGTGCTATTTTAAAAGAAACCGTCTGCGCATGCATTCGCGTTGACGGCCGGATCGCCGCAACCGGCCTTGGCATTCTCGACAGAGACTACATAGGCATATATGCCATCCATGTCCGGGAAGACCTGCGAAGACGCGGATACGCCCGCATGATCTGCTCGGGTCTTCTCCAAAAAGGCATCGAAAAAGGGGCAAGAAACGCTTACCTGCAGGTCGTTGCCCATAACAAAGCCGCACAGACACTGTATGAAAGCCTGGGCTTTTCCAAAATATACTCCTACTGGTTCCGCGTGAAGCACTGACACATCACACTCTCACCGGCTGACCGAAGCACCGGCGCATCACACCGCGCCCTGCTTCCGCCCCTGTGCCTGCAGTCCGCTGAAGTACAGCCGTGTAAGAGGGCTGAAGTAAAGCACACAGCAGATCACGCTGTACATGATCGCCATGAGGATGGTCTGAACCACCCTGCCCGGAAAAATCACGTAAAAATTATATCCCAGCAGCAGAACAAGGCCTGCCGTCGTAAAACCGATCGAACCGATCAGGCCCGACACCGCGATCGAAAGCGTGATCGCAGCGGTCCGCCTTTTTCTGTCAAGTCCGGGAAGCATTTTCCGCACCAGCCCGGGGATCACTCCCCACAGTATGGCCGTCACGGTGATCAGCGGATTCGGCGGGTAGCCCTGTATAAAGCAGCCCAGGACATCCGCCATAAAGCCGCACAGACCACCGCACACCGGACCAAGCCAGAGCCCTGCCATGATGGTAGCGACCGGACCGAACGCTATCCGGTACGGCCCAAGGTCAAAAGCGAGCACCCTGGTAAAAATCACATTCAAGGCTGTAAAAAGTGCCATATAGACAAGCAGAGTCACACTGCGGGGCTGTGAAGTACGTTTTTGCATGCAAATAACTCCTCAAAAATCCTGACGTGCCGACATGCCGCAGGTATCCATCAATAATCCTATGTCTCTACCGGCCGATTATACAACATGTCCTCTTTCTAGTCAAGTGGCCGGACAGGAGGACCTCCTTCAAGGAACGGAGAATCCATGAAAAAGAAGCTGATTTTCCTCATCATCTGTGCAATTACATCCACGCTGATCGGCGGATGCAGCGCCGAATCTGTAGCAGAACGCTATCTTCCTCATCCCGATAAGAAAGATACCGAAACTGCCGAAGTGAAAGAGCGGGTATACATGGACAAAGTTACCGGCATCCTTCGTGACTTTGACGGTACTCTGGTCACCGTCTCGAACGGCGAAAGCACATACACGTTCGATGCATCGGAGGCAACGCTCGAGTGCGCCGCCGGCATGATCGTCGGGGACGAAGTAAGCGTGATCTACGAAGGCGTGCTGGAAGGCACCGATACATCCAATGTCAAAACGCTTAAGGTCGTAGACGAACTGCACACCAAAAAACCGCCGGAAGAGCAGACCATCCACGGCACGATCTCGGGGCTGACGGCCAACACCGTGACTTTCCGGGATGATGCGGGACAAACCTACCTGTTCACCTCCGCGGGGGCAAAACAGTATTATACCGGCGGAATCGCCAAAGACCTTCCGGTATACATCCATTACCTGGGTACGCTTCCGCAGGCCGACCCCGAATCGGCAGTCCCGGCCGAAGCTCCTCTGATCAAAGTGCTGAGCATCTCGGACGCAGAACCGTTTGCCGCCCCGAACCTCTCAAAGATCGTTCCGCAGGTGGCCGTACCCGAGGAGGAAGAGGCCGCGCCCGAAGAAACCGCCGAAACGGAAGACGGCGCAGAACAGCAAGCCGAAGTCAAAGCGAAAAAGAAAGCCGAAAACAAACCGCTCACCGCCTACGACAAAGTTCGCGGACAACTGCAGTCCGAAGAGCTCGGAACCATATCTTTCGTGCCCTCTCAGGCATCGGAAGCGATCCCGGTCGATCTTTCGCATATCCCGGGCTATTTCCCCGGCGGTACCGTCGCCGGCACTGATGTCAGCTTTTACTACTACGGCGAACGTTTGGACAACACAACGCTTGCCGGCGTCTCTGTCCTGTTTGCCGTCGGTGAGGACCCGGCAAATGTCAGGCCCGACAAGCTAACCTCTCATGTGACCGGAACGGTCGTCGGACACACTGCGGACACCGTGACGATCCGAACAGCGGACAACGCAAGGCTCACAGTGCGGTCCAAAAACGCCTCTACCTACGAGACAGGCTCCGAAGCAACGCTGACGATCAACCCCGCACTCACCGGACAATCGGGCATATACGAATAAAAAATCTCTTGACACAATGCAAGGCATGTACTAAAATGATTAAGCATGTTTATGGGAAAGCCGTGTCAGTTCTCATAGACAGATCATACCTGATGAGAAGGAGGTGTTATCATTGGCAAATATCAAATCTGCAAAAAAGCGTATTTTGGTTAACAGAACAAAAGCAGCGAGAAACAAATCCATCCGCTCTGAAGTAAAGACTTCCATCAAGAAAGTTGAAGCGGCAGTAGAGGCAAAGGATAAAGCAGCAGCTGAGGCAGCTCTTAAAGATGCTATCTCTACCATCAGCAAAGCTACATCCAAGGGTGTTTATCATAAGAACAACTGTGCCCGTAAAGTTTCCCGTTTATCCAGAGCCGTCAACGGCATCTGATAGATTAAATTCATTCTTAGTTATAAGGCCTTATAAGTGAGAACGAAGGCAGCCACAAACCGTCATGTGGCTGCCTTTTTTTTCATTTACTGCATTTTACGATCATCAGTTCTACCGCAAGCCGGTCGTCCAGCCTGCCTGTCTTGACATCTTCGTCCGTCTCCGCAAAATCTTCTACAATTTTCTCCAGTGCGGACACCGTGTATCTGCCCGCGCATCTCGACAGATTCTGTACGGCAAACGTTTTCAGCGAAAGTACCGACGCGATCTCGGTGCGCGCAGTTCCCTCGCGCTCCATCTTTTTGGTCAGAAGCATCAGCCTGAATTCCCTCGCCATGTTGAAAAGGATCTTCAGCGGAGGTTCTCTCAGCGCCAGCAGGTCCTCATAAAAGGAGAGCGCCTTTTTCTGGTCCTTATCGGCGACTGCCCTGACCATCTTGAACACCTGATTTTCAAGCCTGTTCGTACACACCGCGTCTATGTCCGCCAGCGTCACCGTATCCCGGCCCTCCGTATATCCGATCAGCTTGTCCAGCTCGTTCCTGATGTTGGACATGTCCGAGCCTGTACGCTGCAGCAGGATCTCTGCATCGCTCGTCCTTATCTTTCTTCCGCTCTTGCCCAGAATGGAAGCGATCCACGGAAGAAGCGCCCTTTCATCGGGCAGGGTAAACTCTGCCGCCCGCCCTTTGTCCTTCAGCGCCTTGTACATGCGGCTCCGCTTGTCCACCTGTTTTTCCACAAAGATCAGGTACAGATAATCCGGGATCTGCGGAAGATAATCCGCCAGCTCATCACACTTGTTTTTGAAAAAGCCGCTGTTCTCAAACAGGATAACTCTTCTTTCCGAGAGAAAAGGGATCGTCTCACACAGATCGGTCACTTCACTCACCCGGATATCTTTGCCCTCATAGCGCGAAAAATTGAGCGTGTCATCTTCGGGCACAAGAGCTTTCAGCAGCTTATCCCTGTACTGTACGATCAGATAATCCTCCTCACCGTAGAGCAGATATATTTGCCGAAAGTTTCCGCTTTTAAGGTCTTCCTGTATACTTTTCATTCGTCACTGTCTTCGGGTTTGCTGAACCCGGATACCGCCGCGATTGCCGATACCACTGCTGCCAGAACTGCGATAAGAGCCATTACGCCAAAAGCAACTACTGCTGTGATTGCGCCTGCTTCCATTTGTTTTTCCTCCTGTTTTGCATATGTTCTTCTGCCGTGCCGGGCACGTCAAAAGGAGTGTCTATTGTCAATAAATTGATTATATGTTATCATAAAGAAATCTTGTTACTATTCGGACATGTTTCCGGATGAATATATTCATTCCTGATATACTCGTCAAAGGAGCCTGATCAATGAAATTATTTCGAAAAATCACTGCTGCGGCCGCAGCCTGTCTTTTATCTGCTGCCCTGTGTTTCACAGCCGGCGCAGATGTCAATCCCGAGGCAGCGCTCGAAGCATACTCGATAACACTCGCCCAACCGGAGATCAAAAATGAAGATACTTCATGGTTCACCTTCAAAAAGCCGACAGATCTCAACAACGATGGCATTCCTGAACTGATCGTGTCACAGCTCACCCAGCGTCCCGTGATATATTCCTGGTATAACGGCGCTGTACGCATCGTGTATCAGGGAAACGGCGACGGCGCTATTGCAGAATACTATCCCGAAGCCGGTGTTTTCATCGAATTCTCCGGCCGTATGGATTCGTATATGGTTCGCTGCTGCCGGTTTGACGGACAGAAAGTTACTGTGCTCTGCAGCTACACTTACGAAGGGGAACCTGTCAGCCCCAGCGGGCAGGACTATCTTTTTGAACACGGAGAAGTGACTTTCTATAAAGGAAGCCCGAACTCCGGCGAGGAGATATCACGCCGCCGATACAAAAACCTGCTGAGACGGAATACGAAAGGAGAACCCGGTATTCCGCTTCCTTCCACAAGCTACAAAAACACAGAGGATAACCGCCTGGCCTACATTTATAACCGGGTGGCGGTTCCTGTCGAGGCGGAGCAGTAACCTGCTCCGCTTGTTTTTGTTATTCCTCCACTGTCGTCAGGTGAATATATCTGACCTGACCCGAATCGATCATCTCTTTTGTCACCGACCGATAGCAGATACCAAGTGCAGCTATTCCGCAAACGCGGGCACCTGCGTCCTCCAGTATGGACATACAGCTTTGTATGGTGGCCGCCGTCTCGATGTAATCATCCACAATGACCACTCTCGCTCCTGCCGGAAGAAGCTCTTTCATACCGACAAGGCACTGAACCTGATTGCGATGGTCGATATACGGCGCCTTCAGCACGTCTGTCCCTTCGGGAAAATGCCCCTCTCCTTTTCGAAGAGCGATAAATCCCACGCCCAGCTCCCTTGCCAGCATGCTCCCCGGGATAAAGCCCAGAGGCTCGGGGGAAACCACATAATCGACCTGTCCGCAGAACGGCTCGGCCCAAAAAGCAAGTACTTTGTCCATCGTCTCTTTGTCGGTATACAGAGGGACGAAGTTGCGTCTGCCCGCTTCACCTTCCGGGATGTACGAAGCA
>CADCPK010000398.1 GCA_902803215.1 uncultured Lachnospiraceae bacterium | reverse complement strand
TTATTCTGTCTGACTCTCTGCTATACCGGAATCCATGGATACACTTTCGCTATTCAGACGTTGATACAGGCTATACCATTCCCGACAGTCGTGGGCAAGACCATGCTTTATACTGACTTCCCTGACGGTATGCCAACACTCAATGACACATCTCCATGTTTTTACATCCTCCCCGAAATTCTCCCGAATTTCATTATACTCGTAACCATCGAATAAGGCATGCGCCCATTGTTTCAGCGCTTCCTCCGTTTTCGTTTTGACAAATTCTTCTGTTTTTGCCATAATCCCTGAAATATATGCTTCTGCTTTTGCAAGTGTTGCTGTTTCAATTTCGCGATAAGCCTCTTGGAATTCTTTCGGTACTTCGTCGCAATCAGTATAATCGATTTTACCATATACTATCTCAAATTCGTCATCGGTCATCATGTTTTCTTCGAAGTACCGCACATCATCTTCTCTCAGTTCTGCGGGCAGTTGTGAAGGCAAACCTTGTTTCTTCGCATTAAGATACGAGATTATCGAGTGTCTGTAAGGCTCAATTTCTTTGTTTTTCTTTTCAAGTTCCCCACTCTCCTGATAATCTTCACTGACATAGATATCCTCTTGACTGTCGTCAGTTTTTTCTTTTTTCTCAAGCCACTGTTCATAGGTGAAGGGACAATACGCACCGGTGTAGCCTCCAGTCAGAGGATCGCCGAGCGTCCAATTTGGTTCTGATTTATAAGGTCCGAAGTCTTCAATAGGAGGAATATACTCTGAGAAATCTTTAAGGCTCTGGATATCATCATTGTCAGATTCTGTCCCGTCAATCATTGCGTCATAGTATTCTACGGAAGGTTCTATCCTATGCTCCTGGATAAATTCTTCGCACTCAAGACGATATTCATGAAAACCCGGTCGTTTATTCTCCTCTTCAACATCTTCGTAGCCTTCCACTACTGTGATTATATTCTTGAAAAATGCGACATCATCTTTATTCGTCGAGGAGTGTTTATGCATAAACTCATGGTGCAGATTTACGATGGGCTTTGTAATTATGTCAAAAGCATAATCCAGAGCTTCTCCTGTGAATCCGATGTTTAGAAGACGGATGTTGACATTATTCTCAACAGCATATGTTTTGAATTCAGATTTCGGTGCATTATCATAGATCCTTGTGTTGCACTCGATTACCACTTTATTGTTTTCCAGCAGATTGATAACTACGGGAAAACGTCTCCTGATTTGTTCTTTGTCTTTTTCCTCCGGAATAGTGTTCTTCTTGTCTCTGCTTCCCGCCATCAAAGCCTCTGAAAAATCCAAAAAGGGGACGGTACATGTAAATATATTAACCTGATGTGTCAAGATTACATTTCCGAACTTGATGTTATAGGTTTTTTTCGTAGGATTGAGATCCAAAATATTTAATAGTTTTTCATATCCATGCTCCCATAATAAGTGATCTGCGCGCACATCATCCCATATGATTACAGGCTGCCATTCATACTGATCAAACCGAACCCCTTCGTCCCCGACGATGAAGTAACACTCATTGTCCTCCAGCTCGGGGTACAATGCCATAGCCAATCGTTTCGCAAGAGTAGACTTACCTGCGCCTGATGGTCCGCAGATATAGTAGTTGATCCGGGACTTCATCTCATAACCGCTTTTTATATATTCGCCGCGTGCAAGACGAAACTCCTTTTCATGACGCAGGAAAAAAGCATAACCCAGCAACTCCTTTGATTCCTGCTTTGCTTCATTGATGCTCAATTCGCCGCGTTCGATCCTGTTGATCATCTGCTCCGCGGCAACCCGAGGATTGATTTTCCCATTCGCAAGCGTCTTATCTTTGTTTGAAAGATATTTGTTGACTTCTTTCCTGTAGTCAAAATTACAGTGTACTTCATCATCACTATATCGAAATTTGCCTTTTGCCTGTTCTTCAGCACGACAATGCGTCAAATAGGTCGCCATTGCCAGAAACTGATAATAGCGGGCTTGTGGCCTGCGAATATGCTCTTTGCCCAAATTGGTAAATTGGTGAATGGTCTTATAGATCGATGATTTATATGTCGCATTCGCAAACTCCAGCATCAGATGGATATGTGCAGGGCGCTTTTGCCCAACAACTGCTTTTGTCCCCGGATTAAGGAAGCGTAGCTCTTCGATGTTTTCAGGTAAATAAACATCCTTATCGTGTTTGCACCAGGCATATCGTATGGTAGGCTTGCCGTTTTCATCCTTTTTTTCCTTGAGCAAGGCGTTCACAACATTTTCAACAATTTCCTCTGTCCAGACGGCTTCATTATTGTGATAACACTGCGACTGAATCTCCCAAACCCTTCGTTTTTCACCTGTGTTTGAACTTGCCATAACAAGTGTTCTCCTTTCCTGCTCAGTATTTGATGAGATATCAATCGTAGCTGTGTATTTCTATGACACCTTTTGGAGGATATGGAAGTTTTCCAATAAACTGCAAGGTTGTTATGCCTTTGAAAGTATTGAGAACCAAATCGCCTTCAACTTCTGTCACTTCTGGGAGTAATCCAGGATTTATGCAACCGTTAAAGTAATCCCCTTGATTGAAACTCTTCAGATCAAGTCCACCGTGAAGTTTTGCTTGAACATGCTTTTGCCCACCAAAGAACGACCAACGTGCCTGCATTGAGTTGAACCGAAGGACAATTCGAGGCTTTTCAAATCCTGGACCAAACGGGTGGTACTCTTCAAGTTCAGCCAGATAATCAATGAGCATGTCCAAATCGATACCGACATCTCCATCATCCAACGAGGAGATTATTAGATCTGGTTGTGGGGATACTTCTAAGGAAGCCTTTTTTTCTTCAACATCCTTTGTCATATATGATACATACGCTTCCAGTGCGGAATCGTCCTTGAAGGATATGCCAAATGCTCCCTCATGACCGGCTGCTTCCCAGCCGGGCTGCCCGTTGGCGTATTTCAGGAAAGGATACCATTCTGGGCTCCTTCCGCTGCCTTCGTAGCCCTGATCCTTCTTTATGACGACCACAGTCGGATAACCGCTTTCTTCGCACAACTTCTGAGCCAGCAGGCCGCATAAGCCGGGGGTCGTATCGACGACGTAAAGAAATGGCTCATAAGGAGAATGTGTCGAATGTATATGTGAATAAGCGCGCTCCACGCACTCCTTCCGTTCCTTGTTCATCTTCATCAGTACGTTCATGCTCTTGCGGGCATCGTCGAGGGAGCTGAAAAAGACGCTGTATGCGGTTTCGACGCTTCCGTTCAGCCTCTTGACACTGTTAAAGGTCGGGGCGGCGTAGAATTCGATGAAATCCTCGTACAGGGTATTGCCTATTTTGGAGGCAAACGCTGTCAACACGATATGCAGGCCGATAAAGGCACGGCGATACATCTCGCAGCCGGGTATGGATTCGAAATGGTCGGTAATTCCAATGTTGTAAATGGTACGACAAATAGCGAGCGCGTCCTTGATCAACTGGCGGTTTTCGTACAGCACGGGCATCCTGTCGGATATCGTGCCAAAGCCCGCAAAAACACGCAGCCTGTCGATCTGGCTGCAAGTAAATTCCGGGTCAGAGGTATAGTGCCTGGCGTAATGCCTGAGCACCAGATATAGCACGTGCGCGCCGCATATTCCTTCGTAGGCGGGATCGTCTTCATATTGTGGGTCCACGATGACATTGGCATCGACTCTTTTTTCCTTGGGAACGTGGTGGTCTGTCACCAGGACGTCCATGCCCAGTTCCCGGGCTCGGGCAATGCCGTCATAGGCGGTGACGCCAACATCACCGGTTACCAGTACAGAGGCTTCTGGATATTGTTTTTTGATACTGTCAATTTCCGCAGCATTAATCCCATAGCTAGTGGTAACATCTGGGTATGCCAACACGACGTTAAAGCCCAGTTCTTTCATTCCTGCATAGCCGACGACGCCGGACATGAGGCCATCCATGTCAAAATCCGTAAGAAGGGCAATCTGTGTACCATCGTCGTGGTACTTCTTGAGCAATGCGCACATTTCGTCTATGTGCGCCGGGTCGGGGTGGTTGCACTGACAGATGGATTCATAATAATCCGCGTCGTAGCCTCTGCGTTTAAACATGAGTGACAGTAATCGATTCATAGGACTGCTCCTCTTATGTACATATTTTTTCTTATCCTTCAGGTGATGATCGAAGACCCATTCTTCCCGATCCAGTGAGGCGCAGGTATATTGGGCTCTCCTACCTACCCTTCTGTGAAGCATTATAGCAAAAATGAGGCAGATAATCAACCAAAACAGACAATCTGAGAATAACAAAAAACGTGAGCCCGTTGCGTGCTCATGCCTTTCCTCCCACACAGACTTTCCCACAAGGAAGACCAAGAAGAATGGGGAAGAGCTTTCTCGGTTCCGCATCAAAAAAAGCCACTCAGCAACCGTCCCCAAAGGAATCTGGAACATGGTCCAGTCGGAAGTAAAGCGCCGGTAAGCCCTCGGAAAGCGTTACAGCAACGGCGGAGTATTAGCAAGCTGAGTGGTATGTGGCGTTGCTGGCAATGCACACAAGGCGAAAAACCGCCTGCTACCTCAGAATATCCACCAATTCTGACGAGTAGGAAAACCGTCTGGAAAACCAGCGGGAGTACAACATTGCCCTGTTTGAAAACAGCCCGGATTTGGAATTCGCGGGGTGCTATTACGACGATGGCATAAGCGGAACGGGCATATCCCGCCGGCAGGGGCTCCAGAGAATGGTAGCTGACGCTGTGGCGGGGAAGTTTAGTTTGATCCTGACGAAGAGCATCAGCCGCTTCGGCCGGAATGTTGTTGACTCGATCAGCACAATCCGAAAACTGAAAGAAGCAGGTGTCGAATGTGTGTTCGACAAGGAGAACATCCGTACCTTCGATCCCAAGAGTTCCTTCATCCTGACCATCATGTCCGCCATGGCCGAAAATGAGAGCATGTCCATATCCGAGAATGTGACATGGGGCATGCGCCAGGGCTTCGCACAGGGTAAAATTTCTCTCCCGTATCGC
>CADCPK010000397.1 GCA_902803215.1 uncultured Lachnospiraceae bacterium | reverse complement strand
CTCGAAGCCCTTGGGATCTTCGGGGTTCGGATAACCGACCGTGGTGAATTCGGGATCGGGATCCTTCTGCTCGGGGACGATCATAAAATTGGTGTATCCGAGCTCTTTGGACAGAACCTGGAATGGAATGCTGCCTGCTCCGTTGAGCGGGGTGTAGACGACACGGACCGTCTTGTCCAGCATCTCGTCGGGGCGTTGCTTCATCGATTTGACATAGTCATAATAATCCCTGTCCATCTGCTCGCCGAGCATCGTGACAAGGCCTTTTTCGATTGCTTCTTCCAGCGTGATGCGAGGGAATTCGTCGAAAAGATCAAGGGCCTGAATCTCTTTCAGCATACCGTCCGATACGGCGCCCGAAATCTGCGCTCCGTCAGACCAGTACACTTTGTAGCCGTTATATTCCTTGGGATTGTGGCTTGCAGTCATATTTATGCCCGAAAGTGCGCCCAGTTTTCTGATGGCAAAGGACAGTTCGGGAGTCGGGCGAAGAGACGGAAACAGATAAACTTTAATTCCGTTCGCTGCCAGGATCTCTGCGGCAAGCTCTGAGAACTCTTTGGAGTTATAGCGGCAGTCATAGGCGAAAACGACCCCTTTTGCCGGATCCTCGCCCGATTTTTTGATGTAGTTGGCTATGCCCTGGGTCGCACGACCCACGGTTTTCTCGTTCATGCGATTTGTTCCCGCCCCGCAGATTCCGCGAAGTCCGGCCGTTCCAAAGACAATTTCCTGATAGAACCTGTCAGTGATCTCGGCTTCATTTCCGGCAATTCCGGCGAGCTCCTCTTTCATCGGATCGCCATCCGGCAGTTTCTCCATCCAAAGGTTATAAGTTTCTACGGCGTTCATGTGTCTCCCTCCTTTTAAAGCGGACATTCACAATCCGCTAATGCTGCCTGCTCATGAACCCCGGCCGCCTTCGGTGGCTTCGCAGTTCATGTTAGCCTCATGTTTTTATACTACCATAAACAGAGGAAATTGTCTATTTTCAAAAGCGTGTAATGTTCTCCGCTGCCGGCCGCTGATTAGACCGCCATTTTGCTATATTTTTGGCGATTACATTAAAATCTATACTGCACTTGCCCTCGGATATGTGAATAGGAATCTGTGCATCAAAAGGATACACTACGGGTCTGAAATCCGGATCTTCAAAATGATATACAAATACCTCCTCATGCTTCGGGTCAACGATCCAGTATTCTCGCACTCCCGCGTTATGGTATTTATTCATTTTCAGGAGCATGTCCCTGGAACGCGTAGAAGGTGAAAGGATCTCGATGGTAAGATCGGGGGCACCTGGGATCGAACGGCCATCGATATCAAATTTTCTGCAAAGGACAAACAGATCCGGCTGAAGCATGGTTTTGTTGTCATTATCCAGCTGCACGTCGCAGGGAGACAGAAAAACCGCGCAATCTCCCCCCTGAGCTTCCGAACAGGCATAAAACTGAAGATAAAGCTGCCCGAGGATCATCTGGTGAATGGCGGAAGGAGCCGCCATATCGTAGATAACGCCATCGATCAGTTCGACCCTGCGTTCATCCGGTATGGCATAATAATCATCCAGAGTATATTCGCCCTGCTTCTTCTCGTGGAAAGAATGTGTACCATATGCATAGGCTGCTGAGGAATCTCGCAGAACAGATGCGGACTGTTGTGGAATCTTGTAAACTGCAGGTTTTCGTTCCAGAACTTTTTCCAGCGCCTGAATGGTTTTGCTGCGTGGGGAAGCCGTTTTGCCGGAGAGTATCTTCTGCAAAGTTCCTACAGGAATGCCGGAGCGCCGGGAGATCTCCTGATTTGACAGACCCAGTTCACGTTTTCGTTCTCTCATTTCCTGTATAGTCATAGCCGCACCTCCTCGATTAATATTACCATAATTATCCCGTAAAAAAGATATTTTGTCAAGTGCCATGCCAAATCAAAGTATTAAATATACATATAAATTACCATTAGGAAGAGTATGGAATTACGGAATCGCAAAAGCCGGACACAAGAGCAACCTGTCCCGTGTCCGGCTTGTCATTACTTTTATAAGTGGTCTCGAACCACCCCCTGCTTCAGTCAAAATCAAAAGCGTCGTTCACATCATCGAATGAATCATCATAGCTGTCTTTGTCTCCGGTGATGTCGGTTCCGCCCTGATAATCATATGCATCATCGTAAGCGTCATCGTAAGCATCGTT
>CADCPK010000396.1 GCA_902803215.1 uncultured Lachnospiraceae bacterium | reverse complement strand
CTATTACGACAGAGATTTAGAATGTACGGTCTATGCGTTAACAGATCATGAGTATACAAAGGCAAATAAGCACAAGTATTCAAATGCCGACCTGTATTCGTATCGGACGGAAAGGATTTGAGCATGTTCAGCCCTATATCTGCTGCAGAAAATATCAAAGATGAATTCATAGGATACATTTCAACACTTTTTCATATTTCAGATCAAGCGTATGCTACACAGTTTTTATCCGCACTCCGGGAAGATGGAAGCATATCCAAAGGACCGTATCTTGATATCAGTGATTCATATAAGACCGGCCACAGCCTTGAACAGTTGATAGATGAGGGGGAAGCGTCATCCTTCTTCAGGAGCCTTGAGGGGGATATACCTGATGGCGAGAAGGAAATCCAGATAAACAGAGGGTTATACCTGCATCAGGAAAGTGCGCTTCGTAAGACAAATCAAGGAAAAAACTTGATTGTCACTACAGGAACCGGATCCGGAAAGACCGAGTGCTTTATTATTCCGATCATCAATCATCTGCTCCGGGAGGCGGAAAAAGGAAAGCTGACCTCAGGTGTTCGGGCCATTCTTATTTATCCTATGAACGCCCTTGCGAATGACCAGATGAAGAGGCTTCGCAACCTTTTGAAGAACTATCCAGATATCACCTTCGGCGTATATAACAGCAGTACCAAACAAAATGATCAAGACGGGATAGCTGAATACGGCAAGGTATATAAGGACGAGAGTGGGTATCCTTTAAAGCCCCTGAAAAATGAGATCATCTCACGAGACCAGATGCAGAAGACACCGCCTCATATCCTAGTCACCAATTACGCCATGCTTGAGTACATGATGCTCAGGCCAAAAGATGATCTGGTTTTTTCCGGGGCAAAACTCAGGTTCCTTGTACTTGATGAGGCCCATATTTATCGAGGAACTACAGGAATGGAAACATCCCTGCTTTTGAAACGCCTTAAGGCAAGAATCAGTAATCCGGCTGAAGTGCTGCATATTCTTACAAGTGCCACGCTTGGGGGAAAAGAGTCTGACGCAGATATTGTTAAGTTCGCGGAAACGCTGTGTAATACCAGTTTCCGGGAAGAGGACATAATCCGCTCTCAAAGCGTTGTACCCTCCTATGATGAACCGGCAAAAGATATTCCTGTAGCATTGTTTAATGATCTGGTGAACCCACAGAAAGCATTGAATGAGATTACAGCGGACTACGGAATTGTTTTCCCAGACAGGATGCAGGATTCTGAGTTTTTGTATGATCTTTGCGTCAGTTCTTCTGTGTACCGTGATCTACGCAGTATCGCTGTTCGGCCGATGACGATCCCTGAGATTACAAAAGCGCTAAGGGAGTTTCATGATATTACGGAGCAGGATGTTGTCAATATCATTAGTGTTGCTGCTCAGGCTTCAAAGAATAAATCTGCTCTGATAAAAGCAAGATATCATATGTTTGCAAAAGCTTTGGAAGGAGCGTACATCACCCTTGGAAGCAATAAAAAATTGATTTTAAACAGAAATCAGAAACTTTCCATTAACGGTGAAGAGTGGAAAGTTTTTGAGTGTGCAGTGTGTGATGACTGCGGCAGGATGGCAGTTGCCGGAAAAGAAATTGATGGCAGACTGGAATTTGCAAACAGTTCTTATGACCAGGATATCGAGTACTATCTGATAAGGGACAGTCGAGACGCAGATCTGGATGGAGATGATGAGGATGATGAAGAGCCGTCCGAGGTAATTGGAAAAAACGATTATTTGCTCTGCGCAAAATGCGGGGCACTTGTTCATGAAAGTCTCAAGTCAGACCCGCCCTGTACATGTGGACTCAGTAATTATGTGAGGATCAGGAAAGCAAACAAGAGCGGAAGCCGTGGAGACGGGAAATGTCCGAGCTGCAATTTTGGAAATTTCAAAACTTTTTATCTTGGCTATGATGCCGCAACAGCTGTTCTGGGAACTTCACTTTATGAAGAACTGCCGGAAAGTGAAAAGGTTCTGAAGAGCAAGAAGAACGAAGCGGGGATTAAGAAAGGTCTGTTTGGTTCTGCCAAGCGGTCCACTTCTGTTGATATCATAAAGAGAAAGCGCCAGTTCCTTTCTTTTTCCGACAGCCGAGGGGAAGCGGCTTTCTTTGCTTCCTATATGACGGCATCTTATGGGGAGTTCCTTCGTCGCCGTGGAATATGGCATATTGTTGAGAAGAATAAGGATAACATGGCAGCTCATCCATGGGAGATACAACACTTCGTGGATGAACTGACGTCTTATTTTGATACCTGCCGGACATTTGCAGAACCAGGGGATAAAGGTACAGAAAACCTGACTGCTATCAGCCGGAAGAATGCCTGGATTGCTGTGCTCAATGAGATGGTAAACGCCAGAAGAAGCACCAGTCTTGTATCGATGGGCATTATAAAATTCAATTATAAAGGTAATAACGAAGACGTAATGTCAGGAGTCGCCGAGGCCTATGGACAGAGTGTGCAGGATGTAAAGGCATTATTCGACCTTCTTGCAATGGATATTGTGTATCACGGTGCTCTTGAGGGGGATTGTGACCTGACAGATGATGACAGGGAGTACATTTTTTATACCGCTAGGCCTAAACGCGTCAAAAGATGCAAGGATCTCGAGAAAGACAAGAAAAAAGCATACCTTGCCGGTTGGTCAGCAGCTTTTAGAAAAAATGGGAATTTGATGAAGAACGGTCGGTTGAAGCGTGTCATGAAAGTGCTTGACCTTGATGAAAATGGAGCAAATGAACTGCTCCAGATTTACTGGGATGAAGTACTGCGCGGGGAGGAACCGCTTTCTGCGGCAGGAAACGATGAGTTTTACTTCAGTACTGAAAGATTTACGATTGGTGCCGGATCTGAAGATATCCCGATTTACTCTTGTGATGTTTGTGGAAAAACGACTATGGTTAACTGCAAAGGAATGTGTACGACACTGAAATGTGGTGGGCATCTCAGGCAGATAACACATGCGAGCCTTTTAGATAATAACCATTACGCAAAACTCTATAGATCTTCTCTGATGCAACCTCTTCATATCAAAGAGCATACTGCGCAACTTGGCAGGGAAGAACAGCAGAAATACCAGGAGATGTTCGTTAATAAGGATATCAATGCTCTGAGTTGTTCCACTACTTTTGAGATGGGGGTCGATGTTGGTGACCTGGAGACGGTTTATCTCAGGAACATGCCGCCGTCACCGGCAAATTATGTTCAGAGGGCAGGCCGTGCAGGAAGAGGCAGGAATGCAGCAGCTTTTTCACTGACATACTCCAAGCTTAGTTCACATGACTTTACTTATTACAAAAACCCTGAGAACATGATCACGGGGAAAATCGGAGTTCCCTTGTTCACGGTGAGAAATGAGAAGGTCATCCTCAGACATATTTTTGCTGTTGCCTTAAGTGATTTCTTTGCAAAACAGGTGGATGTATATAATTCCAATAATGCGGATGTGCTGCTTAATGGTGATGGCTGGGAACGGCTTTGCGCTTATCTTGAGAGTAAGCCGGAGAAATTAAAAGAGATCCTTTGCGCATCCATACCGGAAGCTATGCATAACGTTATGGGCATAAATGACTATTCCTGGACGGAAAAGCTTATTGGAAAAGACGGCGTTCTTAAAGTTGCTGTCGATGAATTCAGAGGTACTGTCGAGTATTATCAGTCAGAAATAGATCGTCTGCTTACGGAAGGACTTACACAGGAAGCTGCGGCAGTTGAGAAAAAATTGTGGTCGTACCGCCGTGGGAAAGACGATAATCGTGGAAGAAATGAACTGATCGAGTTCTTGGTCAGGAACAATGTCCTTCCTAAATACGGATTCCCTGTAGATACCGTAGAGCTGTATCAGAATGCGAACAGTGCAACAGACAAAAAGCTGCAGATGGTAAGAGATCTTCAGTTGGCCATTTCGGAATATGCACCTGATGCACAGGTAGTGGCAGACGGGAAGCTTTACACAAGCCGCTACATCCGGAAGCTGCCGCAGACAACTGGGCAGGAATGGGAAACAGCTTATGTTGCACAGTGTAAAAACCCTTCCTGCCTGACCTGGAATCATCGATCGATCGAACCAGATTCATCCGGTGAGGAGTGCGTATCGTGCCATGAGATCATTGAACGATACAGATGGAGGCAGGCCATTGAGCCAAGGCGCGGTTTCGTAGCAGATGCTAAACCCAAGGAAGTTCCGATGCGAAAGCCTGACAAGGTATACCGGAGCGATGACTTTTACATTGGCGATTCGCAACGGCAGGTTATGCAGAAGTACTCCTTCGTAATGAAGGATGGAAATAAATTCCAGATGGAAACCTCCGTTAATGATTCTTTGATGGTTGTCTGCAATGATGATTTTTATGTCTGCCCTCATTGTGGATATGCGGAAAGCACAACTGAAAATATGGAAGAGGTGGGCTTCAATTCTCATCAAAAGACGATGGAGAAAAAGCATATCACACCATGGGGAAAAGCTTGTGAGGTGAGGCTGGTAAAGAATAAGCTGTGTCACGTGTTCCGGACGGATGTGGTGCGCCTCGTATTTGCTACACCTCAAGCTAGCAAACAGGATGTAATGCTTTCTGTTATGTATGCTCTTTTGGAAGCACTTTCTGCCGTTCTTGATATAGAGAGAAATGACATCAAAGGATGCTTGCACAAAGTTGTATTGAATAATAAGTTGATATACTCCATCGTACTATATGATGCAGTCGCGGGTGGAGCGGGTCATGTAAGGAGGCTGGTTACAGAAACTGGTGATGTTTTCCAACAAGTTGTAAACAAGGCGATTGAAATAACAAAAGGATGTAATTGTTCTCCATCTTGTTACAGTTGCCTGAGAAATTATTATAACCAGAAGATTCATGACTTGCTTAATCGGCAATATGCTTTTGATTTCTTGGAGAATTATGCCGGTGAGCTTGAGGCAATTACTGAGAATGAAAAGGACTTGAAGCTGATGTGAAAGCGTTTTACACCGGACAGATCTACCTTTGATGTTCTTAAGGAGAATATAGATCTATGGCATT
>CADCPK010000395.1 GCA_902803215.1 uncultured Lachnospiraceae bacterium | reverse complement strand
AAACATTTCATTCACCTTTTCCTGGTCGATCTCCCCCGTAGCAGGGTCCGTTGTAAAACGCATGCAGCCGAAACCGAGCTGCGACAGCTGCTGGCCTTTGAATGTCTTGTAAATCATACTCATATTCCTTCCTACACTTTGATCCTTATCAGGATAAGCTCAATGTTTGTACATATTTATACCGAATAATATCATGAGGGGCTGTTTCTATATATGCATCCTCCCGATGCATTTTCTCTACGATCTCATTTTTAGATACTTTTCCAAACTGCTGAATGATTACATCAAGGATTCCCATGTCCTCCTTCATGAGGTGAGGATACTCCTTATCTTCGGTTGGGAGAAACTTATATCCTGTTCCATCGCCCATTTCTATTTCTTCACAATTGACAGTGCTCAAGTCTTCAATGGATTCATATGCTATAGGAACCGCTCCCATAGGTAAAGCCAGGTACACCAATCCGGATATGGCATGCCCACGGCGTTTGTAAGAGAGTGCATCTGCATACCACAACATCTTCATAAGCTTTACACGGAAAAGACTCTTCACTTTTCCGGAATTAGCATAATATCGAATCATATCCACAACAACATCTAATGACAACACCTTACCACCATTAGCTTCCGGATCATGAAGAAATCGGACATATTTTGACATGATCGCACTTCTCAGATACATGTCATGATCCTTCTCAAAAAGTGCAGTACCTGTTTCTACGTATTTTGCATATGACGCAGGGGAAAGAGAATCTTTCCCAGCATTTAGAAGCTGTAAAAACCACTCAGGATCGGAATCCAGTTTCCGGAGTATAGTGTCATGCGCCATGTCCTGCACCTGATGGCTCTCATAACGTGTAATCGTTTTTCCACCCCATCCAAGAAGGAGACACAAATCGCTCTGACTGATTCCATATCTGGCACGTATTGCCGCAATTTGATAAGATGTTAAAAGTCCCATTTTCTCGCGATACGCATTTTTTAATGCCATATCGTTCTGAGAGATTTGTGTTTCTATCGCGTATGTTTCGTCTGCGCGATCGCAATAGAAATACTCTGCATTATATTCAACCGGTACTCCTTTAAATACATTTTTTTCAGCAATAATGATCTTCTGCACATTATGATCTTTCATACAGCAAGGGCATATTGTTTTACCATTCCCTGGAGTTATCATAGGCTTATACCTCCTTGTCGCTTTCTATACGGAAACATATCAGGAGAAAAAGGCATCTCGGCATAATGAAACGACATTACAAAAGTCATATGATCTCCAAACTCAGAAAGCAATTCCACACGAATTTAAATATACACATCTCCTTTTCCATTATACACTTTTCCGAACTCACGCATTTCACTTCTTTTCGGGAATCGTAGATCTTTGACAGTCTTTATATATTCTTCACTTGTCAATTTCTGCAGCTCTCTTTTTAAGGCAATTACAGGGCTTTCATCCGGGAATAAGTCTGCAACAGTAAACTGATTCGTATATCGCCGGTTCCTGTTTTGATCGACCAGACGCTCTGCCTGAAATGTAACCTTGGCATTATGTTCCAACGCATATCGAAGGTTTTGCAAAAAAGAGTTTACTTCAAGTTCACTTTCAACTCTTGTCTTTGTGTCGACCAAAGATCAACACCCCGCTTTAAACAGTATCATTTGATACCATCATATACTAGGAGGGTGGTTTCTGTCAAGTTGGATATGGTATCGTTTGATACCTTTTTGGTCAGTAAAAAACAAGCCACATCGAATGATGCAAATATAATAAAATTCCAAAGAGAAAACTCCTTTTCATTGGTTGATTTGTATGCTTTTACGAAAAAACCAAATTATTAAATCCCCGAACCCCGGAATTCACAAGGCTTCCGCATTTTCGTGGCTCGAAAAAGCTCGAATTTTATCAATTCTCGTTTTTTCGTGTTATACTATGTAAAGAGTCTAAGGACACAATCACAATTATCATGGAGGAGAACAAGATGAAAGCAACCAATGAAACCGCAGCCATCATCCTTACACCGGATATCGTCACTGACCTTGTGTACGTTTATGAGGCTGTTTCCGATCTTGAAAAAACCACAGCAGCCCTGTACGGAGATTCAGTTGTTCCCACTCTCGGTGAAGGAATCCTTGGCAACCTCGCCCGAATCTACGGTGTCGTACAGAACCTCACGCCCCTGTACGATCCAACTACCGATTTCGAAGAAACCGAATTCGGAAAGCTCATGGAAAGCGATCTCAGTCCCGAAGAAAAAGCATCAAAAATCTTCAAGAGCATCGTCCAGAAATAATCCACAAGAACAGAAACGCCCACATCCAGGAAGCCATATATATTCCCCTTCCACCGGATCGTGGGCTTTTTT
>CADCPK010000394.1 GCA_902803215.1 uncultured Lachnospiraceae bacterium | reverse complement strand
CCGCTCTGCATCTGCCACGAAAATGCCGGCTGAGCCGCATCAACGCCAAGAGGGTTGACCCTGCTCTGTGTCTTCAGGTTGACAATTGCCGCTTCTGCCGCGGGCGCTTCCTCTGCCCATACGTAACCGGGAAGGCTTCCAAGCAAAAGCATTGCCGATAACGCTGCTGCGCCGATCTGTTTTCTTCTCATAGTACCTCCTGTATTTCTCTTCCCTCAATCAGAAAGAGGATGCTCCGGTCGGGAGCATCCTCTTTAGGAGCAACATTAGTTATAATGTTATATTTTGCACTTTATTTACTCGATCGGCAGCCAGATATTCTGCTCCTGAGCCTTGTCAAGGATAGCCGGGGTGTCGCCGCCCATGAAGCCGGTCTTGTCCTCTTCGATCTTGTATTCTTTTCCGTCATAGGTTGTTCTGGTCATCTGATCATCGCCGTAGAAGTTGCACTCAAGATAGAACTCGCTCATGTCTTCTTTAGCGGAAACGGTGCAAACCAGATCTGCCTGGATGTCTTCGATGGTGTACTCTACTACAGTGTATACATCATAGTCCGGGTTCGGATCAAACTGGGGCTCGGTCGGAAGCTCGCCTGCCGGAGCTGCATCATCTGCTGCTGCATCGTCTGCTGCCGGAGCATCGAAGTATACCCACAGATTCTGCTCCTGAGCCTTGTCAAGGATAGCCGGAGTGTCGCCGCCCATGAAGCCGGTCTTGTCCTCTTCGACCTTGTATTCTTTTCCGTCATAAGTTGTTCTGGTCATCTGGTCGTCGCCGTAGAAGTTGCACTCCAGATAGAACTCGCTCAGGTCTTCCTTAGCGGAAACGGTGCAAACCAGATCTGCCTGGATGTCCTCGATGGTGTATTCCACTACGGTCCACATATCATAGTCTTCGTTCGGCTCAAAGTCCGGAGCTGTCGGAAGGTCTGCTTCCGTTACGCCTGCTGCAGCTGCATCGCCTGCTGCTGCGTCATCTGCTTTTTCTTCCTCTGCGGGAGCTTCTTCTTCAGCTTTTTCTTCGTCAGCTTTCTCTTCTTCAGCTTTTTCTTCCTCTGCCGGAGCTTCTTCCTCAGCTGCTGCCTCTGTGGTCTCTTCTGCTGCCTCCTCAGCGTATGCTGCCATACCGAAGGATGCTGCCAGTGCTGTTGCCATCATGATCGCGAGAACTTTTTTCTTCATAGCGTGTCTCCTTTTTGAAAAATAGATAGAGAAAATTAAAAAGTTACAGCTCAATATGGGTAAATAATACCGGAACCGCGCCTTTTTGTGTCAGAAATTGCGTGAACTGTCAGTTTTCTGACGTAAAAGGGAGTTCCTGTTATTATTCACAGCCTTAAGGCTCTGAACAATAACGTTTTTCCTCCTTCCGGCGGCCCGGAAGGAGGGAAAACACATATTGTTTACTCGGCGGCCTTCGCCTGCGGCAGAAACGCAGCGATGATATACATCAGCATTCCGACCGCCGACACCGTGGCAAAAATGATGAATCCCATGATCGTATCGATGCCGTCAAGTCCTGCAACAACATAACCGATCTGGTTGACCATCAGAGAAGCTCCCCAGACTGCCGCACTCATCATAAGTGCCGCACAGATGACCGGAACAAGCCCTGCAATGGAAGGAACAGCTCCTGCGATCAGGAAGGCCACTACCGAAAGGACGATTGCACCGATCAGCATGTAATTGACCGGCTGATATTTATACATAACACTTCTGTAAAGGACAAGCGCGATAACTGCGATGATCGCTCCTGCCAGCGTAAGATATACGCCAATGGATTTCTGATTCTTCATATCTCACAGTCCCCTTTCTTATTGAGCCTGCTTTTTCGCTTTCCTTGCCGGCATGACGAAGGAAAGGATCACGAGCAGAGCGGTGAGTACCGCAGTGACGATCGTTGCCGCAAGCAGAGCGTTCTGGTACCAGGTACGGATGTAGACGATCTCTGTTGTGGAGCTGATTCCGTTCATCGCGTTGCTCTGTGCGATCTGATAGATAAAGTACTTGATGCTCTGCTTCATCTGCTCCTGGAAGTAGACATCCTTCTGGATATCGCTCTTGTAGGAGGACATAGCACCGATCGTAGAGGTATCATATGCGGAAGTGGTAAGCGTACCGCCGCCGCCTGCAGCAGTAACATCTCTCCAGTTCATGTAGTCGGCACCGTTGATCATATCGGTCACGAACCAGCCTTTGTATCCCCACTCATTACGTACAATGTTTACAAGAAGATTTCTGTAACCACCGTCGAAAGAAGTACCTGCACGGTTGAATGCGGTCATGACACCCTGTGCGGTATTACCGCTCATGCACATCTGGAAACCGCGAAGCTCGTTTTCACGTGCCTGCTGCTCGGTCATAAAGGTTGACAGACCGGAACGGTTGGATTCCTGATGGTTGAATGCAAAGTGCTTTGGCTCAGCCATAGTTCCCTTGCTCTTGAGGCCGGTGCAGAGTGCGTTTCCGCAGTAAGCGGTAAGGACGGAATCCTCAGAATAGTACTCATGGTTACGTGCGCAGTACACAGCTCTGTGAAGGTTGAGGCCCGGTGCAAAGATGGAGCTTTCCTTTGCGTACAGACCGTCCTCACCGAGGAGCTGGCCTTCGCGCTCGATCAGTTCTTTGTTGAAGGTTGCCGCTACAACAGGCTCAGTAGGCATGGTTGCCATACCGTAGGTCGACTTTTCATCGCCCTCTGCAGTGTAATAAGCCTGATCCTTGTCAGCATCTGTCCATCTTACAAAATAGCCGCCCACCTGATCTCTGGTATATCCCAGAGGACCATCGTTTGCGAAAACTTTGGCAAGCTGAATGCTGTCAAGATTCTCAAAGTCGTCGCCGGCTGCGGAGACAAACTGAATCGCCTCATCCAGAGTGACCTCGTCCATCAGCTGATTCCATGTCGGGTCTTCCCAGTCCATAACGCCGGTATAGTTGCCTTCCTCATCAAAGAGAAGTGTATCGATGAGCTTGAGGCCGCTGTCCTGTCCCCAGGTAACACTTTCGCCTTCGGCCTCTCCCGTACCGAACTCGTACAGCTTGTTGGTAAGACCTTTCATCATCTCCTCTGTCGGAGTGATCGCTTCTACAGGAGTCCATCCCTTGGTCCAGTCGGAACGTGTGGTATATTCCACTGTGCCCTCGATCAGGTTGTTGATGTTCATATCCTGCAGCTGATTCTGTACGCCGACGGAATAGGTCTCAATATCGGTAGCATCCAGAGTCCATACGATCGCGTTGTCCGCATTGATGGTCTCGGTATCCGCTGTCATTACAAGGCCTTCATCGCTGCCGTTCTTGTTCGCCAGAACGTTGTTGAGTGCTTCATGGGCACCGTTACCTACTGCAAAGTAGTAGTCGCCTGCTTCGAGGCTCCATGCACCGACGGTACCATCTGCCTTCTCTGCAGTCTCGTCATAAGATGCCATGTAAAGAGGATCGAATTCAACCGTAACTTCTTCGGAAGCACCCGGCTCAAGAACGCCTGTCTTCTCGAATGCCACGAGCTGGATCGCGCTCTTCTCAAGGCCACCTTCGGTGTAAGGAGCCTGTACATAAAGCTGTACAACATCCTTGCCTGCCACATCACCGGTGTTGGTGACGGTAACCTTTGCGGTTCCGGTTCCACCCACCTCAAGATCCACAGAATCAAGCTTCTGCTCAAATGTGGTGTAGGAAAGACCATAACCGAAGGAATAGGAAACCTCGTCATCCCAGTTCCATGCACCGCCGTTTGTTGCGCCTTCTTCGGCGTCAGCGTTGCCCTGTCCGAGAACGGAATCCTCATATCTGGTCTCATAGTACTTGTATCCGTTGTAAATTCCTTCGGATTCTACCAGATACCAGTCTCCCTTATCATCTTCACCAAGCTTGTCGCCGCTGCCGTCCTGGGAATTGTTGGTGTACATATACACACCAAAGTTCACCATCGAAGGTGCGGAAGTAGAATTGACTGCGTAGGTATCTGCGATGTGTCCCGACGGGTTAACTGCGCCGGAGAGAACATCCGCCACACCGAGGAAGCCGTTTGCTCCGGGAGCGCCTGTCCATACGATCGCGCCGATCGCATCGTCATTCTTAAGATCTTCGATCTCGATCGGGTTGTCGCAGTTCAGGAGAACGATCACTTTGGAGCTGTGCTCTTTTGCCAGCTCGATCATCGCTTTTTCATTGTCCGAAAGCGCCAGCGGCCTTTCAAATTTATCTGCGTCATTT
>CADCPK010000393.1 GCA_902803215.1 uncultured Lachnospiraceae bacterium | reverse complement strand
GAGGCCGATACCAATACCGATCCTCAGGAAGCAAAAGAATTTGTGGAACGCACAGGCATCACATCTCTCGCAGTTGCGATCGGTACCGCCCATGGCTTCTATGTGGGCACTCCGGTCCTTGACAAAGAGAGACTCAGCGAGATCCGCAAAGTAGTCGATATTCCGCTTGTTCTTCACGGAGCTTCCGGACTGACCGATCAGGATGTCATGGACTGCGTGAGCAGAGGAATCTGCAAAGTGAATTTTGCGACAGAGCTTCGTGCCGCATATACAAAGGCTGTTCGCGAACTGCTTGCAGCGGACGAGAAAGCATTCGACCCCAAGGCATACGGCAAAGCCGGAATTGCTGCGGTTAAAGAGCTTGTCAAGTCCAGAATGAAAGTGTGCGGATGCGACGGCAAGGCCTGAGCCGACAGAAAATATTGTCATATAAGACTTTGGACCGCCGTCGACCGTGAAATGCCGGGGAGGTAATAAGATGGCGGCAACGATGAAAGACATTGCCCGCAGGACAGGCCTTGGGCTTGCCACGATTTCTTCCTATTTAAACGGGGGAAATGTACGGGAGAAAAACAGGATCAAAATAGAACAGGCGATCGAAGAGCTTCACTATGAAGTGAATGAAGTTGCGAGAGGACTGAGAACCGCTGCGACCCGAACGATAGGGGTGGTTATCCCTGAACTGAACAGTGTATTTTGTTCCGAGATCATTACCGGAATGGAGGATATCCTGCGGGGAGCCGGATACGCGACCATCGTGTGTGATTGCAGAAGCGATGCGGCACTCGAGAAAGAGGCAATCGATTTTCTGGTCAGAAAACGTGTGGACGGTCTTGTTATTATGCCGACAGACATGGAAGGTAGAAACCTGACGGAATACCTGAAAGCAGGAAAGCCTCTGATTCTGATCGACAGGGAAATACAGGGCCTTGACTGTGATTCTGTTTTGGTGGACAACCGAAAAGCGGCTTTTGATGCCGTGAGTTATCTGTTTGCCAAAGGCCATAAAGACATTGGCTTTATCGGCGGGCCACGAAACGTTTTTACGTCACAGGAAAGACTGGACGGTTATGCTGAGGCACACCGAAAAGCGGGAATTGCGGTACAGGAATCGCTTATCGTCCATGGCGATTACACCATCAGGAGCGGCGTGGAAGGTATACAAAGGCTGATAAAACTAAACCCGCATATGACGGCCGTGTTTGTGACAAACTATGAGATGACTATGGGAGCGGTGATCGCACTCAATGAGCTTGGTATTCACATGCACGATGACATCTCGCTTGTCGGGTTTGACAATCTGGAGTTTGCCAGAGCCTGCTCTCCGGCACTTACCATCGTCGCTCAGCCTACGGCAAAGATTGGCGAAGAGGTTGCCCGGCTTATGCTGAAGAGGGTCGGAGATCCGGAAGGAAGCAGAGTGCATATGCGTCTCGAGACGGAGCTGATCAAGGGAAATTCGGTCAGGCAGCGGGCAGCTCACATCAGTTGAAAAGAGTTACGGTGTACAGGTTCGGCCATTTATAGAAAATGATCGAGACGGCATATTGGCCGGAGACGTAAATTTCGATGGAGATAAAAATGAATAAACCATATTTACTGGGTATTGATATCGGCACAAGCGCATGCAAAGTTGCCGTGTTTGACAGAGAGGGAAATGTGGTTCGGGCGGGAGCCGGCGATTATGCGGTCTACTATCCGCAGCCCGGCTGGGCCGAGCAGGACCCTGACGAGTGGTGGAGAGTGATCTGCAGGACGGTGAGAAACGTTCTCGCGGATGGCGTGATCCTGCCGGGACAGATCGCCGGCGTATCAATAGACGGACAGAGCTGGTCTGCCATTGCGATCGACAAAGAGGGTAACGTCCTTACAAGAACACCGATCTGGATGGATACAAGAGCACAGTCCATCTGTGACAGACTCAACCGCGAAATCGGCGCAGACCGAATCTTTGAAGTATCGGGCAATTCTCTTCAGCCCTCCTACACGACCGCAAAGGTACTCTGGTACAAAGAAAATCTTCCGGAGGTCTATGGCCGGATATATAAGATACTTCAATCAAACAGCTTTATCGCTTATCGGCTGACAGGAGAGATCAGTCAGGATATTTCTCAGGGATACGGGCTCCATTTCTTCGACATGAAGAAGGGAACCTGGGACGAAGATATGTGCCGCGAGATGGGACTGCCCATCGACTTCTTCCCCGAGATCGTTCCCTGTGACCATATAGTCGGTACGGTGACGGCGGCTGCTGCGGAGCAGATCGGTCTGCTTGCCGGAACTCCGGTAGTGGCAGGCGGACTCGACGCATGCTGCGGAACTCTCGGCGCAGGTGTGATCCATCCGGGAGAGACCCAGGAGCAGGGCGGTCAGGCCGGCGGCATGAGCATCTGTATGGATACCTATAAAGCCGACCCGAGGCTGATCCTCGGCTACCATGTCGTTCCGGGGCTTTGGCTTCTGCAGGGCGGCACCACAGGCGGCGGCGGGGTGATGCGCTGGTTTGAGCATGAGTTTGCAGACTATGAGCGCAGCATTCAGGAAGTAAAAGGAGTCTCTTCTCTCAATCAGCTGAATGTGAT
>CADCPK010000392.1 GCA_902803215.1 uncultured Lachnospiraceae bacterium | reverse complement strand
TGAACAGATACGAGCAAAAATCCATGCGAATCGCCTCCGGCGATGGGATTTTTGCTTGTTGAATCATGTTCGTACGGCCTTAGCAGCAAGTGCTTCGGCCTGTTTTGAACAGTTACCATATGCTCAAGGTTAAGTTACACGAAAGGAACAGGTGAAGTTCATGGAAAAAAGAGAACAGCTTTACGAAGGGAAAGCGAAAAAGGTATTTGCGACCGACGATCCGGATGTTGTTATCGTAAGCTATAAAGACGATGCAACCGCATTCAACGGCGTAAAAAAAGGTACGATCCAGGGCAAAGGCGTGATCAACAACCGTATGACCAACCTTGTTTTCCAAAAGTTTGAAGCTGCAGGTATTCCGACTCACTTTATCAAAGAACTGAATGACAGAGAGACGGCTGTGAAAAAAGTCGACATCGTTCCGCTCGAAGTGATCATCCGCAATGTTGCCGCAGGCAGCTTTTCCAAACGCATGGGTGTGGAAGAGGGACGCGAGCTTCTCTGCCCGATCCTCGAATTCAGCTATAAAAACGACGATCTCGGAGATCCTTTTATCAATGATGATTATGCACTGGCTCTCGGACTTGCGACAAAGGAAGAGATCGATCAGATCCGTGAATACACCTTTAAAGTAAATGAGATCATGAAGGAGTATTTCCTCGGCGCCGGCATGAAACTGATCGACTTTAAGATCGAGTTCGGCCGTTTCCACGGTAAGATCCTGCTGGCCGACGAAGTTTCTCCCGATACATGCAGGCTCTGGGACGTAAATACGAACGAGAAGCTTGACAAGGACCGTTTCAGAAGAGACCTCGGAAATGTGGAAGAGGCATACAACGAAGTGTTCCACCGCCTCGGCCTTGACTGATCATACATGGAGAAAAACATGAGTACAGACAGATATGTAAGCCCGCTTTCGGAACGTTATGCAAGCAAGGAGATGCAGTACATCTTCTCGCCGGACAATAAATTCCGGACATGGAGAAAGCTTTGGATCGCGCTTGCCGAGACCGAAAAAGAACTCGGGCTTCCCATCACCGATGAGCAGATAGACGAGCTTAAAGCTCATGCGGAAGACATCAATTATGATGTCGCAAAAGAAAGAGAAAAGATCGTACGGCATGACGTTATGTCGCATGTGTATGCCTATGGCGTACAGTGTCCGAAAGCAAAAGGGATCATTCATCTCGGCGCGACCTCCTGCTATGTGGGGGATAATACGGACATTATCGTGATGAGAGAAGCGCTCTGCCTTGTCCGCCGCAAGCTGGTGAACGTAATAGCCGCGCTCTCTGATTTCGCCGGTAAATATAAGGATCTGCCGACACTTGCCTTTACGCATTTTCAGCCCGCTCAGCCGACTTCTGTCGGAAAAAGAGCTACGCTGTGGCTGCAGGAATTCCTTATGGATCTGGAAGATCTTGAGTATGTGATCGGCACACTTAAGCTCCTCGGTTCGAAAGGAACGACGGGCACACAGGCAAGCTTCCTCGAGCTGTTCGAGGGAAAACAGGAGATCATCGACAGGATCGATCCCATGATCGCCGAAAAGATGGGCTTTGAAGCCTGCTATCCGGTATCCGGGCAGACTTATTCCCGCAAGGTAGACACCAGAGTGATGAACATTCTTGCCGGAATAGCGGCCAGCGCGCACAAGATGTCGAATGACATTCGTCTCCTTCAGCACTTGAAGGAGGTCGAGGAGCCGTTTGAAAAGACCCAGATCGGTTCTTCCGCTATGGCGTACAAGCGCAATCCGATGAGGAGCGAGAGGATCGCTTCGCTCGCTCGCTATGTCATGATCGACGCGCTGAATCCCGCGATCACTTCGGCGACCCAGTGGTTTGAAAGAACCCTGGATGATTCCGCCAACAAGCGTCTCAGCATTCCCGAGGGCTTCCTCGCGATCGACGGTATTCTGGACCTTTGCATCAATGTGACCGAAGGTCTTGTGGTATATCCTAAGGTTATCGAAAAGCATCTGATGGCCGAGCTGCCCTTTATGGCTACCGAGAACATCATGATGGATGCCGTGAAAGCGGGAGGAGACCGTCAGGAGCTTCACGAGAAGATACGTACTCTTTCGATGGAGGCGGGCAGAGAAGTCAAAGCACTCGGCAGAGACAACAACCTGCTTGAGCTGATCTCGAAGGACAATGCATTTAATCTTGGCCTTACAGAGCTTAAGAAGGCCATGGAACCTTCCCGGTATATCGGCCGGGCAAAGGAGCAGACGGAGGCTTTCCTCGCAAATGTAGTCAGCCCCGTGCTCGAAAAATACAAAGACATGCTCGGAATGCACTCCGAGATCAATGTCTGATGAGAGGTGTTGTTAAATGGTAAAGGCTGTCGTAGGCGCCAACTGGGGCGACGAGGGAAAAGGAAAGATCACGGACATGCTGGCGCAGGAGGCGGACATCATCGTCCGTTTCCAGGGCGGAGCTAACGCAGGGCATACCATCGTAAACGACTATGGCAAATTTGCACTGCATACTCTGCCGTCCGGAGTGTTTTACGGCCATACAACGAGCATCATCGGCAACGGTGTGGCACTCAACATTCCTGTCTTTTTTAAAGAATACAACGAGGTAATTTCGAGAGGCGTTCCCGCACCGAAGATCCTCATCTCGAACCGCGCGCAGATCGTGATGCCGTATCACATCCTTTTCGATCAGTATGAAGAGGAGAGGCTCGGAGGAAAATCCTTCGGTTCGACCAAATCCGGCATTGCGCCGTTCTACTCGGACAAATACGCGAAGATCGGCTTCCAGGTGAGCGAGCTCTTCGATGACGATTACTTAAAAGAAAAACTGCAAAGAGTCATTCAGACAAAGAATGTTCTGCTGGAGCATCTGTATCATAAACCGCTGCTCGATGCGGATGAGCTCTTCAAAGAGCTTGTCAGCTATCGCGAGATGGTGGAGCCTTATGTATGTGATGTATCGGCTTATCTGTGGCAGGCGATCAAAGACGGAAAAGAGATCCTTCTCGAGGGCCAGCTCGGTTCTCTTAAGGACCCCGACCACGGCATCTATCCGATGGTCACTTCCTCTTCGACACTTGCGGCTTACGGCGCGATCGGCGCGGGGCTTCCGCCTTACGAGATCAAAAAGATCGTCACGGTCTGCAAGGCTTATTCCAGCGCGGTAGGCGCAGGCGCTTTTGTATCCGAGATCTTCGGCGACGAGGCGGATGAGCTCAGACGCCGCGGCGGAGACGGCGGTGAGTACGGCGCTACGACCGGAAGGCCGAGACGTATGGGATGGTGCGACTGCGTTGCATCCAAATACGGCTGCCGTATTCAGGGGACCACGGACGTGGCATTCACGGTCCTTGACGTGCTGGGATATCTGGATGAGATCCCGGTCTGCGTGGGTTACGACATCGACGGAGAGGTTACCACGGAATTCCCGCCCACAGCTCTTCTGGAGAAGGCAAAACCCGTGCTGAAAACTCTGCCGGGATGGAAGACCGACATCCGCGGAATTAAAAAATATGAAGATCTTCCCGAGAACTGCCGTAAATATATTGAGTTCGTGGAAGAACAGATCGGCTTCCCCATCACCATGATCAGTAATGGGCCGGGCCGGAATGACATCATTTACCGCTGATTCCGGGGTAATATTAAGATGGACAAGATGAAGAGGATCCTTGCGATCATAGGCGTTGTTCTTCTGCTTGCAGTATTCTGCCTGCCGCTCGTGTATTCGGGCGGAACGGGAGAAGATTCGCAGGAACGCTTCCTGGGGGCGGCCGCGGCAGCGGTTTTCATACCCATGCTTGTGTATGTCCTGATGATGGCATTCAAGGTCTGGGGGCCAAAATCATCGAGGACGGGCAATATCAAAAATGTCGTTTTCGATGTCGGCAATGTTCTTATGGGTTTCGAGTGGCCCGAATATCTGGACAGGTTCGGCTTCCCTCCCGAAGAAAGGGAGAAGATCGCCGACGCCACATTCAGAAGTCCGGGATGGAATGAGCGCGACAGAGGAAGCAAAACTGAGGAGGAGTATGTTCAGGAATTTGTGAGCGCTGCTCCGGAGTACGAGGAAGACATCCGCGAGGTGATGCGGAGGACTCCCGAATGTATCAGACTTTATCCCTACAGCGAATCGTGGGTCAGCTATCTGAACGAAAAAGGCTATCGCGTTTTTATCCTGTCGAACTACAGCAGGTATATGCTGGACAGGAACCGGAAAGACATGGTCTTTCTGAAATACGCCGAAGGTGCGGTGTTCTCGTGTGAAGAGAAGCTGATCAAGCCGGAAGACGCGATCTACAGGCTCCTTCTGGAAAGATACGGACTGAATCCCGTCGAGACGGTTTTTCTGGATGACAATCCTGCCAATATAGACGCGGCAGTCAAAAACGGGATGAAGGGGATCGTGTTCCGCGGTTTTGAAGGAGCGGTCTCCGAGCTGGAAAAACTGGGGGTAAAATAATAAACAAATGCGACTGCCCGTGTACCTGACAGATACCGGGCAGATGCAGATAACCGGTGAAAAGAGGTTGAATATAATGAGTGACAAAACATTACTGGAACAGTGGCGTGCTGTTGCATACGATCAGCAGGCCGACAAAAACAAACTGCAGAAAATGTGGTCTGAGTATTTCGAGATCGAAAAAAACATCTATGCGCAGCTGCTGGAAAATCCCGATGAAGAAGTGAAAGGCACCGTCAAGGAGCTTGCCGAAAAATATGGTCAGTCTGTGATGACCATGACCGGCTTCCTGGACGGTATCAATGACAGCCTTAAAGAAGCAAACCCGATCGAGACCATGGACGAGGATACCGTAGTGAGCCTGGCTTTTGACAAGGAACTCCTCTACAAAAACATGGTCGAAGCCGAGGCAGACTGGCTTTACAATCTTCCCCAGTGGGAGCCCATCTTCTCTGAAGAGAAGCGCAAAGAACTGTACAAAGAACAGAAAAGATCCAAAACGATCGTAAAACCGCACAAGATCGGACGCAACGATCCCTGTCCCTGCGGCAGCGGAAAGAAATACAAATTCTGCTGCGGTCGATAAGACAGCCTGATTTGTTTAAGAAGAACCGCCGGCGCATAAGTGCCGGCGGTTCTTCTTAAACAAATATAAGCGGTTTCCCGGTTACCTTTGACTTTGACCGATCATGAAAAGTATTTGGAACGGATAGCCTCTACAGGCATATCGTGCCCGGTGAAAAGGCGAAATGCTTCGGCTCCCTGATAAAGCAGCATGTACATTCCGTTGAAGGTCCTGCAGCCTCTTTCCGCAGCCTCTCTAAGCAGACGCGTCTGCTTGGGATGATAGATGACATCGGCAACCGTGAGGTGTGCGTCTAACAGTGAAGTGTCGGGCAGGATCGTCTCATCCTCATGCGGAGACATTCCGACGGAAGTACCGTTGATCAGGAGAATGCTTTTGTCCAGAGAATTTCTGAGCGCTGCAGTATCGGCAGAGTCGTGCACGAAGACACGGCAGGAGGTTTTTTGCGAAACTTCATCAGCCATGTGAAGCGTGCGGCTGTTAAAACGGCTTGTGGGACGGACGAAGACATGAATCTCAGATGCACCGTCGAGTGCGGCCTGAACGGCAATGGCCGTAGCGGCTCCCCCGCCGCCCATCAGCGTAAAGACAGCTCCCTTAGGGTCTATGCCGGCATCGCGCACAGACTGCATAAAACCGATGCCGTCGGTATTATAGCCGATCAGTCTGCCGTTTTCGTTGACCACCGTGTTTACTGCTCCGATCAGCTCTGCGCCGAGGGATACCCCGTCGAGGAGCGGGAGGACAGCGGTCTTGTTCGGCATGGTCAGGTTAAAGCCGGCAATTCCGCAGTCCTTAAGCCCGGCGATCGCAGAAGGGAGCATTTCTTCACCGACATCGAAGCAGAGATAAACATAGTCAAGGTGAAGAAGACGAAACGCCTCATTATGCATGAGAGGAGAAATACTGTGTCTGACCGGCGACCCGAGAAGTCCGGTGAGGCGGGTAGTGCCGGTGATCTGAAGAATATCCATATATAACCTCCGATTTATGAGAAAAACATCGTAATCAGTATAACATCATGCCCATGCCGCAGGCAAGGCTGTGCTTGACTAAAATGACAAATGGAAGGATAATAGAGATATGACAAAACCACTATATGTCAGAGGAACAGAACTGGGTGCAGGTATTCCAAAGATTTGTGTTCCCGTTACGGGCGAAACCAGGGACGACATCATCACTCAGGTAAAAAGTGCCGTGGATGCAGGCGCCGAACTGATCGAATGGAGGATGGATTTCTGGAAAGAAGAATCCCCCCAAAAATACCTGGAAGAGACACTCTATGCGGTGTCCGGCGCAGCATCCGATGTTCCGCTGATCTTCACGATCAGGACGGACAGAGAGGGAGGAAACTTCCGCTATTCCGCCCGCGATTATGTCGCGCTCAATGAGACCGCAGCGGAAAGCGGCAGGGCCGATCTGATCGATATCGAATATCTGCAGGATCCCGAAGAGATGGGACCGCTGATCGAAAAGCTTCAAGGTCTGGGTGTGAGGGTGATCGCGTCAAACCACGATTTTGAAAAAACAGCGGAGAATGACGAGCTTCTGGACAAATTCAGCCGTCTTGAAGAATCGGGAGCCGATGTGATCAAAATGGCTGTGATGCCTCAGGATACTGCGGATACCGAAAGGCTGATGGCCTGCACCAGGCAGACAGTGGATAACATTACCGATAAGCCGGTGATCGCGATGGCTATGGGTAAGAACGGAACTGCGAGCAGGATCGAAGGGGAAAACTTTGGTTCATGTGTAACCTTCGGCACGGTCGGAAAGGGCTCCGCTCCGGGACAGATGCCGATCGGCGAGCTTAGAGAACTTCTGGAGGAGCTTCACAGAAAAAAATGAAACGGGGTGGTAACGGTAATGGATAAGTATTCACTGTTTGCACAGCGAAAAGAGATCAAAAAGGAAGGTCACAGAGTCTGGCGGAGTCATTACGTGGTTCTTGTCTTTCTGACACTGATCATGATCCTTTTCGGTACAGAATATACCTATTCAAGACAGCTGATCGGACAGAAGAGCGAATCAGGGACATCGGTCACACCGGAATATGACGGTCTGAACACGATCCTTGACGCAGATGATGTTCTGAACAATATTCTGAACGGAAATCTCAGTCGGGGCGTGGAAGAGGCGGATCTGCTGGAAGAGCAGAGGCTTTCGGAGGAAACCAACCCTGCACTCGGCAGGACCAGAGGTGTCCTCGCGCAGGTCGTGAACTCTGTAACTTCGGGCAAGTTACCGGCGATGCTGGGGCAGGCAGTCTATGCCGTTTTCAAGTCGGATAAAGCGGTAGCCGCTGTGTTTATTCTGGGATTTGCGATCATCTACACGCTGTTTTATATTTTCGTCAAAAAAATATATTCTGTAGCGCTCAGGAGAGTCTATCTGGAAGCCCGTGTGTATGAGAAGGTTTCTTTCAGGGACATCCTGCAGATCCCGGCCATGAGAAAGTGGATAAAAGCAGCGTGGACAATGTTTGTAACGGATGTCATCAGGTTTTTATGGTGTCTGACGATCGTAGGAGTCGTAAGGGCTATTGCGTACGCACCGGTTCCGAATATCATCGCCGAGAATCCCGACATCACTTCAAAGGAAGCAAGAATGCTGTCCCGTAAAATGATGGATGGACATAAGATGGATTATTTTCTGTTTCAGCTGAGCTTTGTTGGCTGGTACATTCTTGAGTTTCTGACCTTCGGTATCTCGGATATGATCTACGGCGCAGGCTATCGTCTCGCCTGTGACGAAGAATTCTATGCAAGGATACGGGCGGAAGCAATCAATAACGGCATTGAAGAGACTGCGCTGATCGGAAACGATCCTTATCTTTTCAGAAAAGCGGATAAGATCCATCTCTACGAAACCTATTTCGATGTTGTGGACGAGATCACCCTGATCCACGAAAACCGGATCACTCTTTCCGGAATAAAGAAAAAATTCGCCGACCGGTTCAGTATCTGGATCGGCAGCATGAAGGATAAGAAACAATACGATGATCAGGAAGCCCGTGAGTTCTCCATACAGCATTACAAACTCTGTATGGCAGGTGAATGCTATCCGGAATGGCTGAATCCCATGTGGAGAAAGCGTGAGATCGAAAAGATGGGGTATTTCTCGTTCCTTCGCAATTATTCCGTCTGGACGCTCATACTTCTGTTTATCGTTTTCTCCTTCATCGGCTGGTCATGGGAGGTAGCGCTCCACTATATGCAGACCGGAGAATTCGCTAACCGCGGTACTTTGCACGGGCCCTGGCTTCCCATCTACGGCAGCGGCGGGGTTATCGTTCTTATTATCTGCAGCAGATTCCGCAAGAATCCGGTGGCGGAATTTATCACAGCTATTATACTTTGCGGTACGCTGGAATACTTTTCCGCCTGGTATCTGGAGACGGCATATCATCAGAGATGGTGGTCATACGACGGATATTTTCTCAACCTTCATGGCCGCATCTGCGCGGAAGGTCTGCTGGTGTTCGGCGTAGGATGCTGTGTGGTGGTGTATTTCATCGCTCCGTTCTTCGACTTTGTGGTGTCGAAGATCAAGACAAAAGTGCTGATCTCGATATGCGTGGTACTGGCGACGATATTCATAGCCGACTTCATCTATTCGGGCATGCATCCGAATACCGCGAAG
>CADCPK010000391.1 GCA_902803215.1 uncultured Lachnospiraceae bacterium | reverse complement strand
GAGGATGTTAGAGAGGGTGATGGTACATATGAGTTCCTTGTGTTTATGAGTTTAGAAGAACGGGAACCTATAGAAAAAACAGATCGGATGGTTACTGAGGGGGTTTTTTGCTCTGATGGAAATGGACAGTTTAATATTTGTGTTAATGACTATATAGAAGCACCTATAAAGGGAGAAAAAGCCTTACTAAAGAAAACAAGAGCAGGGTATGCAATCAGCCCTGACAATCCTTATATCTTTCTGCCTTTAAGGAAAAGAATGATTTCCTTAGTGTTGCTTGTTTTGCAATTTATGATGTATGTTTCTTCCGACGATCCTGATATTGAAATGTCAAAAGTCACAAAGAGACAAAATGATAGGAATCGCCGCTTAAAGAAGAATATACCGCCGCATTCTATACCAGAAGAGTGGAGTGTTGGTGTCCGTTATGGAAATAAAATAAGACTCTATAAACAACAATACCCGGCACTTGAGGAAGAGGAAGGAGAAACAAAAGAATCAGAGCGGGGCCATCATCGTCCGCCAAGACCTCACATGAGGCGAGCACATTGGCGGTATTACTGGACAGGAAAGGGGCGTACCATAAGGAAACATGTGTGGATCGGTCCAACATATATTAATGGTACAAACGGAGAACTGCCAATTACGGTTGTGGAGGTGACGGATAAAGAAAGCCAGGGCTTTGATGGAGAAAACCACGTAAAGGAATACCTGCTTTCAAGAAATATCAAGTTTCGACCCCAATATACAGTAAAGTCTACTGGAAAGAGGTATGATTTCTGTATCGAAAAAGGTAAAAAGCGAATGATGATCGAATTTGATGGTGAACAGCATTTTTCACCCGTAGAGCATTGGGGCGGAGAAGCTGCATATCAAGAGCAAAGGAAAACAGATTCTGAAAAAACCGAATGGTGTGAAAACAATAATATTCCACTGCTACGGATTAGGTTCGATCAAAAACCATTCATTCAGGATATGCTGAATGATTTTCTTAATTATCCGGATAGATACCTTTATAAGCATAATACCTTTTTGTCATATGAAGAGTATTATTCTATTTGCAAATAAACCTTTTACGATTGTCATACTTTTTAACAACAGAGGAGGGAGATCGACGCTGGTTCAAGTTGATACTTGGCCAAATGAAAAAGCTGACAAAAAGAAAAGACACCTCATTCTAAGGTGCCTCGAAGGGGAAGGAAAACATGAAAAAGTTGAATTAGCTCTTGTGATTATTATAATAATAGGGAATTGTGAACAAAGTGTGCGAATCTTATTTCTTCTGAATTTCAGTTCGATTGCACAGTGTTCATGATTCCCTGTTTTTTGTTTATCGGTTTTTCTCACGATCCTGTTCTCTCTGATCTACCGGCTCCAGGATAGTGTGGACATTTTGCCCGATACGCTCAATAGATCGGAGCCGGCTTCTGGCAACGGCATCTTCTTCGTAGAGCCGATTTCGTTCTTTCTGTAACGTTCTTTTTTCTGACAGCAGATCTTTGCGTGAGGGGAAGGGATGAGAACCATACTCATCCCGCAGGACTTTTCTTGCGCCTTCATACAACAGCAGCTCTGTTTCATGTTCAGAACGGAAATTCGCTTTATTATCCGCCTGAAGATACTGGTGGTAGACCGACCTGTTGGCGAAATACTGGCCCTGGTTACGAATCAGGATGTTCACTTTTTTCAGATTAGACTCAACTTTCAGAAGGGAAGAGTGAATGTTATCTGCATCTGACTCGGCCATCGCGTACAGGCCGTTCAGTTCATCAAGAGAACCGATCTTGTTCTCCTGCAGAAAAGCCAACGTCCGTGACATCTGCTGCAGGTTCGTGATCTTGACCTTTCTCGCGTAATTCGGATTCTCCATCGCCTTTATGTTCCTCTGGAGATCAACGACCAGGCGCAACGATGGATCGATATGAGTGATCGTCACACGAGTACTTAAGACTGCAGTGATGTGATCCAGTTCGAAATCGGCCCCTAATTGCCGACCACGGATAGGTCGCTCGCGATCCGGAACATCGTATGAAATCTTTCCCCGGCTTTCATGAAAGGATATGCCATAAACGGAGAAGAGTTTTCCAGAGAATTCTTCCAGAGTCAAACTGTCGGCAAGGATAGATGAGATCTTATGACGGAGCAGATCCTTCTCAGTTTCAAAGGTCATAGGCTTTAAGGAAGATGTCTCTTCATCCAGTATTTTCTGTCCTCGTCGTTTAGCCCAGTACTCTCGTTCGGTGATTCTGATCTTGGCGGGGGAGAGAAGATCGACTTGGTGCAGGCCTTCATCCTGACAGATGGTCATGACGTTTTGTTTGAGAAACTTTAGGAACGATTCAGTTGACCGATGCTTACATCCGGCCAGATAGTCCGAATTCTGAGTCATGTACGATTCCTGTGGGACAGAGAATTTTCGAAGACTGTTGATCACAATGTGGACATGAATGTTGCCAGATCCATTATGACCATCCGGATGAGCACACACAAGAGCCTGATGGCCAGGGAAGTTCTCCTTGGCAATTTTCATACCGATATCTTCAGCCTTTTGAAGAGTCAATCCGTTTTCTAAAGCATCGCTTGGATCGAAGCTGATGATGTAATGATGCGCTTTTACTTCTTCTCGTGTATTGTTTTTACCAAACGCATGATTCACACTTTGGCATTCTTCTGCAAATGTTTCCGCCTGGCAGTTGATTCCATTAAGCAGATACTCTGTACGTGGAATCATATGACCATCCGGGTCAAGAAACGGTTTGTTTGAAAATTCGTCATGCTGCATGGTCAGGTAATCGATTGCAGCCTGGTAATTAGCGCTTCGAATTTTGATGTGCTTAACAGTCGCCACGATAATCACCTGCCATTTCTTTGATCTCATTTCTCATCTGTAAGAGTTGCTTTGTCAGAGAACGAAGCTGCTCAGACATACTGTTTGAGAATGCTTCCCCTGCATTCAGTTGATGGGCAATCTGGTTCAGGTTGCTGCCGATCTTACCAATATCACCAAGAGCTTTCAGAATGCGTGGGTCGTTATAAACGATTTCTGGTTTTACAATAACTTTGCGATTGCTGAGCACGGATCGTATATAGTCTGATAAAGATAGCCCTGAAGCTTGTGCATCCTTTGAAAGTGTGTCGTAAAGTACGTTCGATACACGAAGGTTGATACGCCTGTCTTTTGTTGGTGGCTGTATTCTCTTTGGTCTTGCCATAACTGTTTTCCCCCTTTTGATATGTCGGAGACTCATCAAAACTGTGACTGCCGGAGAATCCTAGGCAGGAACCGTCTCTAACTGGAGACATTCCCGAGGGATTGGGGAGCCGGAATCCCCAACAAGATCTATGGCAACAATAACTCTAAAATGAGTTATTGTATGACATAGTGGATCTTGCTCTGGGTGAGTCAGAGACAGATGTCAATATCTTCATGAAATATATGTGGAAAAAAACAAAAGATGTGAAACACGCCATTT
>CADCPK010000390.1 GCA_902803215.1 uncultured Lachnospiraceae bacterium | reverse complement strand
ATAGCCGTGGAAGCTGCCGTCAGGCTTGTACCGGAAACCCTCCAGCTTGCAGATCGCTTCACACATCATCTCAAAGGTATACTCAGGATTGACCTGATATACTGGCAACTTTTCATTCATTATCAGGAGGCTGGGAGCGAGCTCATAGAAATGGTATCCACCGCCGCCATGCCAGTCGACAGCTTTGCTGATACCACCCATGTCCTCACCATTTATTACTCGATCAAGTCTGACTTTACAGTGCGTATACGCATGGTTTCCCAATTCAACTCCTATCCAGTTCCGCTTCATCTTAGTTGCAACAGCCGCTGTAGTTCCTGAACCCAAGAAGGAATCTAAAACCCATTCTCCGGGAGAGGTCGTCATTTCGATTATTTGGCGAACAAGTTGCTCTGGTTTTTTGCCATTACCAAACTCTACAGACCCCTCTTTTGTAAGGTTTTTCATCCAAGCGTTCATATCCCAATAAGTACCCTGGAGATCCTTTTTAAACAATTCTCCATCAATCACCTCGGAAGTGTCCCTCAACCATACAAACAGTCGGCACTTATCCCCTTTATAAAACTGCTCATATACAACACCGCGGTTTTTTCCTGTCTTCGGAACATACTCTATTGAGAGCAGATCCTCTTCAATGCTATTTTCTTTCCGATAATCCATGATTCGAGTTCGAATTGAGCTCTGGGCATTTGTTGTTTGGAAGATCGAGACGCCATATTTTTGATATGCTTCTTTTTCTGTTATTCCGTCTCTGATAGCGACTTGACGTATAGACATCATTTCTGGGTTTTTTCGTAAAAATACTTTGATTTCATTCCCGTCACCGTCTACAGTTGAACCAAAGAACTCTTTCTCCCCTGGATTAAGAAGAACCGTAGTGTATTTCCAGCTTTTCCCTTCTTCTTCATACTGTTGTACCAGGTCAGATATTTCTGTATACACATACGGTCCATTAAAAAGAGGAAGCAGAGAATACTCCTTCGCGTATATAAGAATGTATTCACAATTTTTCTTTAATCGTTTGTCCTCTCCGCCGCCAGAAACACCTGCAATATTCTTCATATTAACAGAGATCATATTCACAAAATTAGACCGGCCAAACACTTCATCGCAAATGACTTTGAGATATGCTTGTTCTTCGTCATCTATTTGAATCCAGATAGAGCCATCTTCAGATAACAGATCACGCAAAAGGACAAGACGAGCTTTCATCAGGCTCAGCCAGATGCTATGTTCGAGGTTATCATCGTAATGCTCAAAAGCAGAACCAGTATTATAAGGCGGGTCAATATAAATACATTTTATCCTTCCGGAGAAATCTTGCTGCAGAGCCTGCAATGCGATCAGATTGTCCCCGTGAATCAACATGTTTTCGCTGCTGGGATCACAATAGGATTTGCTTTTATCTTCAACAAGGATACGAGGTTCCACGACTTTTTCGTCGTATTTTCCGACCCACGTCAGTTCCAGTTTTCCCGTCTTCTGCATACCTATTTCTCCTCACCTGCATTTTCAGTATCAGCGTCGTTTTGCCTTTGTGCTTTCAGAGATTCCAGATGCAATAGTATTGCCTGATCGCGCTTTAGTTTTCTGACGCTGTCTTCATATTCGCGATCATCGTAGTCAGCTGCTTCGTTGATGATCATGGAAATAAACAACAGCGCGAATGTGAACAGTGAAGTCGCTCCGATCACAATGTTTGTCCGCTCAGTATCGGGAATCGCCTTAAACGGTGTTGTAATCATGAAATAGACTGAGACGACGTACCCCAAGGTAACCGCAATATTACCCACTTTGACAATATAGGCGCTCTTTTTATCAAATGAATCGGGATTCGCGGTGCTATGTCCCGGCGTTGAGTACTCTTTCTGAAGCACATTTTCTTCCAGAAGAGTCTGCCTGCGCTTTCGCCAGCCTTCAATTCTTTTTGTGAGAGATTTCAATAACTCAACAATGGAAAGGTTGGACGACACGATTGCCACAGTCATATAAAGTCTGCTCGAAAACATGTGTGCATTGGTCAACTGACAAATCCCTAATGATATATACGCAATGCAAACACCCAAAAGGAACGGGTTAATCTTCCGGTAAGTCAATCTTTCTCACCTCAAAACTTCAGTACAGTATTCACAACCAGTACAGGGTTTATTTTCATGCTCTCATTGAAATCCGCGATATCCCGCGCGGCCTCCGCCTGGATTGCGGTGGCTTTTGCATGAAAATCCTGTTCAAGCTTTTCCAGCTGCT
>CADCPK010000389.1 GCA_902803215.1 uncultured Lachnospiraceae bacterium | reverse complement strand
ATTTTCATCGATGAAGCCTATTCATTGTGCGATGACTCTCCGGGCAGCAACAACAATTATGGCGAAGAGGCGATCAACGAGATCGTCTTGTTCCTCGAAAATCATCCCGAGACTGTCGTGATTTTTGCCGGCTACTCGGACAAAATGGAGGAGTTTCTTGCCCTGAATCCCGGCCTCCGCTCCCGCATCCCGTACCAGGTTGCGTTTAAAGATTACTCCGTTGAGGAACTGATCGGTATCTCCAAAGTGATCGCTGAGGAGAAGGGGTACCACATTGCAGAGGACGCAGTATCAAAACTGGTAGATATCTACGAAAAAGAAAGCAGGAAAGAAAACTTTGGAAACGGCAGATTCGCCCGAAATATGGTGGAAACGGCCATCCGCAGAAAGGCATTAAGCCTCGGCGTGATGGATGCCGGGAGCCTCGACGTCTTTATCGACCCGGAGAAGTACAGCGATGAGATGCTGTTTTCTCTGGATGAGAAATGCTTTGAGTGTTTGTATACAGATGGTAGGGGGGAGAAGGGCAGGATTGGGTTTCTGACGTGAAGCAGGGGGGACGCGCACACGGGGACGACGCACACGGGGACGGTCCTTTTGTGTTCGCATACGCAGATGGGAGAAGCGCTATGTGCGCCTCCCATCTGTGTGCGAACACAAAAGGACCGTCCCCGTGTGCGCTGTGTTTCACTTTAGCCTTCGATAGCCCTTCTCAGCGCCTCCTGATGCCTACGGCACTGCTCGATGCTGTCGACACCCACGTCGCGAAGATGCTCGCCGCCTTCGTACTCGGAGCTCAGGAAGCCTTTATAGCCGGCTTTCTTGTAAGCTTCGACAACTTCCGGAATAGCGACTGCTGTCTCAACATAATCCTCATGCACATTGTAGAATTTTGCATGGGTATGGAAGATGTAGTCGATGTTGTCGATGATGTCCTGCGGATCTGACCAGGAGTAGGTGAAGGAAGCGCCTGCATACATCTTGTCTGCGGGGCCGCCGCCTGCCTTCTCGACTGCGTCCATCATCTCTTTCATGCCGTTGGCCATACGATATTCCATGTTGGCCTTGCCGAGGTCCAGATCGTATTTGATCTTTACAAATCCTTTATCTCTTCTCTGTGCGTAAGCATCGTCAACGATCTTCAGGCACTCTTCTTTTGCGCCCATACGTCTTGCTTTGTCGCGGAGAACGTCGGGAACGTTCTTGCAGAAGATACCCATATCCGGAATGAATCCGAAATATTTGGTTCCTGTTCTGTTGATCATCTCCATGTAGCCGTCAGCCCAGCCGGAGTTGAGGGAGAACGGAGCGTGAACTTCGAGACCGATCTTCACACCGATCTTCTCGGCATACTCAAGGCTTCCTTCGATGACATCCATCGGAGTGGAAACCAGTGTACGGATTACCGGGAAGCCAAGAAGGCCTGCCAGACGAAGGTCTCTCTTCATCATGTTGATCTGCTCGCCGAGGGACAGAGTACGGTTGGAGTAGATTCTGTTCTCCAGGAATGCATCGTAGCAGGAAGGTGTGAGGCCGTATTTTTTCAGCATCTCAAACCAGTGTGCTCTGAACTCTTCATCCTCGATGGGAAGCGGGAAGCGTTTGATCATCTGCTCTGCCAGAAGCTCTACACCTGTTGCGCCTGTCTTTGCGGTCTCGCGAAGGCAGCCTTCCAGATCAAGAATTCCATCATAATATTCGTCCTGATAGCTGTATAAGGAAATACTTCTTTTAATATCGTAGCTCATTCTATACTCCTCCTGTTATTCAATCACAAAGTCCGTCTCGCAGACTGCTTCGGTCGGGAAAGGCATGTAGGACGGAACGATCAGCTGAACCGCTTTGATATGATGTTTTCCGGGCTCAAGGCCGCCGTCTTTTTTGACTTTGATGGTGGCATACTCGCCGAACTCCCAGCGGTAGTCGGAATCTACGACTGTAAGAGCCTGGTCAAGGGTAAAGGTCTCGCCGTGCACAGAGATGCAGATGTCTTCTCTGGCTGCGTCCCAGCCGTCCACATTAACGCTGACATTATGAAGAATAGAAAGTGTGAAGCCGCGATAATACTGCGCTTTGAACTGGAACTCGAAGCCGACGGCTTTCCCGTCCACGATGATGTTTTTGAATCCGTCCGGATTAAAAATTTGTCTGGCTGCCATTTGTTTAACCTCCATTTTCGTTTATACCTTCAGCCTCCCCAAACCCGCGTTCCGTCTCGTCAATTTTATATGATAAATATGATCGAAGCAGTGCACCGGTTCGGGGCATGCTTTAGTTCAAATAACAATTAATCGAAGTATACCTCTTTGCCGGTCTCTGCGGATTTGTAGATCGCCTCAAGGATCTGCGTAACTACGAAAGCCTGCTCCGGTTTGACCAGCGGCTCGGTATCGTTGATGATGGCTTCAAGCCACTGTTTCTGCTCACGTACGCCCTCTGCGGAAGCGCCGCCCTCGAAGAAGTCGACTACACCTGCGGGGGAGATGGTCTTTTCCATCAGCTGATTGTGCTCTACGGTGTTGTAGATCAGCTCATCCTTCGGATAGCTGCCGCCGTGATGGATCTCGGCGCCTGCCTTGGTTCCGCAAAGTGTGGTGGAAGCTTCCATGGATTTCAGAATATTGAGTGCCCAGGATGCCTCAAGGTAGATGGTTGCTCCGTTTTTCATCTTGATGAAACCGAATGCGGAGTCTTCTACTTCGAAGGTCTCGGGATCCCACGGTCCGAATACGTTTCCTGCAGGGCCGTCAGCCTGACGTCCGAGCTTGAAGTTGACGGAACCGGATACGGATGCCGGCTCGTAGTTGTTCATCATCCAAAGGGTGATGTCAAGCGCATGTGTTCCGATATCGATAAGGGGGCCGCCGCCCTGAAGAGCCTTGTTTGGGAATACGCCCCATGTCGGGACTGCTCTTCTTCTGAGCGCATGAGCTTTTGCGAAATAGATCTCGCCGAGCTCACCTGCTTCACAGGAAGCGTGCAGAGTCTGGGTGTCGTCGCGAAGACGGTTCTGATATCCGATGGTGAACTTCTTGCCGGATTTCTTCCAGGCATCGATCATCTTCTGTGCGTCCTCGGTGTTATGAGCCATCGGCTTCTCGCACATAACATGTTTTCCGGCCTCGAAAGCGGCAACGGTGATCGGGCAGTGCGCCACGTTCGGTGTACACACATGTACCATATCAACGTTGGGGTCGTTGACCAGATCATGGTAATCTGTGTAAACCTTTGCATCCTCTGTGCCGAAGTCCGCTTTTGCTTTTACGGCGCGCTCTTCGATGATATCGCAGAATGCAACGATCTCATTCAGATCAGAGTTAGCCTTGAGCGACGGCATGTGTTTCTGGTTAGCGATACCGCCGCAGCCGACGATTCCTACTCTTACCTTTGCCATGTTACAATTCCTCCTGTGTGTCTCTGTTGCTCATTTTGTTTCTTAACTGATTATAAGTATATCATCAGACCTCATGTTTATCTTCTGAAATCTTCTTCAGTTTACATGAGATTTTTAATTATTATGGTGCAAATTTCGCCTTGCGTGCAAGCATATGCAATATTGGACAGCGGTTTTTTGTCCACGCATACATCTCTCACTCGTAAAGATAACTGATATGTATGTACTGAATCTCCTGTGCCTGCATCACCGTCTCGAAATTCAGGACATTCTTTTTTACCTGGCAGGTCCTTACCGCAATGTGCGGTGTACAGATCCTCTTCAGATACTCCACTTCCCGTCCGGTCACCTGGTCGGCTCCGCCTGCCCTTTCCAGCTCTTTCTGTATGCTCCCGTGATCATCGTTCACCGAATAAGTCTTGATCTTGTACTTTCCGTTCTTCACGTGGGTGAGCTGATAATTGAGGTGAAGTGCCTGACTGTCCTCAAAAAGCTGATACAGCTTCTCCTGCTCCAGCTCGTCCTCCTTCTTCAGAAAGTAACGGTAATTCAGGTGACGATAGTTATGGCACACGATCGAATAATTGTTGTTGCCGTTCGTCGTCACCGCACAGTTGCTGTCCCGGTACAGCAGATAACGGCCCAGCATATTCATGAACCGGTAGGCGTAAAACGCAGGTTTTTTGATCCCTTTGACGGTCATCAGACCGCAGCCGCCGTACAGCAGGCGATCGCTGTCAACGTGCTCCGAAAAGATATCCGAACCCACCCAGTAGCCGAGCATTTTCCCTCTTCCGAAGGTATCCAGAATGCCCTTCATGATATAGGCACCTTTAAAGCAGCTGTCGTTCAGAATATTCCGGTTGGAGATCGTAGAACTCCACTCCGTCACATGGATCTCCGTATCACAAAGCGCAGAGTTTTTGATGATCTGACCCGCCATCTCCAGCTGATTTTTGAGGAAATCGCGGTCGGTAGACTGCCGTGCATAGGCGGATCCGTCCTCATCTCCCCTGATGTAGGGATAGCAGTAAAGGGTGATAAAATCGGGCTTGATCTTTCTTTTTTCCCAGCCGGCGACCAGGTTTTCGAGGCCCGATCGTCCATACTGTATGCCGATCCCGCCTCCGCCTGTGCGTATCGCGGCGGAATGTTTTTTGGCTACGCGGTAAAGGATCTCGAAGGAATTCCAGAAATTTCTGTCGTATGTTTCGTTCTCAAAATCCTCGCCGCACCACTGTTCGAAGTACCACGTTTCAACCTCTTCCATTCCAAAGTGGTTGATGAGATGAGTGAGAAATGAATTGAGAAAACTCTCATATTGTTTTTCGTTCTCAAAAGGCGAAACCCTTTTTTCCACGTAGATGCTTCGATTCAATGTACTGTAAAGCTGTTTCGGCTTAAGTCCCAGTTCCAGGTACGGTTTAAGACCGTTCCTGATCAGGAACTCAAACGCACTGTCCACACGGTTGAAATTGTACTCGCCCTTATTGCCCGCACGGTCAAGCAGCATGCTGCCGCCCATAAAATCCCAGACGCGCACATAAATGAAGCCAAGCTCATCATGCAGTGTTCTGATCTGTTCCTGCATATCCGAACGGAGGAGGTCTTCCATCCGTCCGATGTTGATCATGCGGTTCCAGAAACGGTCGTAGCTCTCACGCTGTTCGGTGTCCGTCACAATGTAGGAATCACCGTAATCCAGGTCCTGCGGTTCCTGTACAAGCCTGTTGTCCAGGTAGTCCGTGACTCTTCTTTTCAGCGCTTCTTTTTCGTGCCCCTGAGTGCCGCTCTGATCTCCCGATCCGCTGTCCTTCATCTTTTGACGATATTCGGAAGGGGTCATATTATACGCCGTCTTCAGCATACGTGTGAGCGAAGCAACATTCGGAAATCCGTTTTCCAGCGCGATCGATGTGATGGAATTGTTGGTGTAAAGCAGGTCATCGACCGCATGAAAAAGGCGGATGTTATTGACGTAATCCACAAAGTTCATGCCCATCTTCCGCTTGATATATTTGGAAAGATAAGGGACGGACAGATACAGCGCATCGCCCAGCTCCTGAAGGCTGATCTTCTTGCGGTAATTGCTGTGGATATAATTGACGATCTCCTGCACGCGCTGCTCGTCCTGAGAGTGTTCCTCCTCGAACCGCCGGTCGTCGCTGCTGACCATGAAGCTGCCGATCAGCACCTCCAGAAGTTCGTAGTACATCCCCTGGAGCGCCACTTTTCCGTAACCGCTCCGGTCAAAATACTGGCCGAAGATCTTTTTGAGCGCGCTTCGCAGATCATCATAAGCGGCTGTTTTATTCAGGACCGAATTGCACCAGAAGAACAGATGGTCCGTTCCCAGGAGGTCCCCGAGCATGCGGAAATTGATCTCCACATATCCGATCAGAACTTCATCGGTTGACCGATAAGAGTGCTTTTTGTTTGCGTTGATCACCAGGACATCCTCGGGATGCATCTGATACACTTCATCCTGGACGGTGACAGACGGGTTGCCTTCCAGCACATAAAAGACCTCGATCGACTGATGAAAATGTGTGGTTTCCACCTGCTCGATCTGAAAATCAAACGTCATTATCCGGCTGTCATCCGGCACAAAATTGCGCATGTGAAACTTCACTCCTGTCTGCCCGTTACTGCTCACAGCACATGGACGGTGAGCAGTAACGGATTCGGTCTTAAACGGTTACATTAACTTTCAAATCTGATAGAATCACCTGTACGGGCAGATTCACGGATCGCTTCCATGAGGGCCAGAACTCTTCTGGTCTCCGGGATCTTGATCATGAACTCTTCTTTTCCGAAATATGCGTTGTAGTAGTTGATGAAATAGTCTTTATGTGTGGTATTTACCTCCGGAAGATCCTCGGTAAGGATGGTTCCTTCTGCGGGCGGTCCGAACGATCTGGTCGGGCCTGCTGCCGTCATGGTACGGGTGCCGCGCACGTTGGTCAGGAGGTGGGATGTGCGGACGATCTTTCCTTGCGGATCGAATCCGTCAAGGTAAGCCGTTCCCTTGTTTCCGCCCATGATCCAGTGACGCTCAAACCATTTTTCTCCGATCTTGTCGGTCAGGAAGTAGGTGCCGAGCTCGATCTCGCCTGTCACGCCGTTGTCAAAGCGGAGAAGGATCTTAAAGTAGTCGTCAACCTCGAAGTTGATGACGTTGCGGAGGTCGGCAAAAACTGATGTGACTTTTGCGCCCTTCATCATGAACAGCATCTGGTCGATCAGATGAACGCCCCAGTCAAACAGCATTCCGCCGCCTTCATTGATGTACACATGCCAGTCATGCATGTTTCCGTTGAAGCCGTAGAGGCTGCTCTTTACCGTATACACATCGCCGACGCTGCCTGCATCGTAGACGGCCTTCATGGTGCGGAAGTCTTTGTCAAGTCTTCTCTGATGATGAACAGTAAATTTGACGCCGCATTCTTCGCAGACCTTTGCCATATCATCGAGCTCTTCGACTGTCATGGCGACCGGTTTCTCGCAGATGATGTCTTTTCCGGCTTTTGCAGCCTGGATCACCAGATCGTGATGCTGATTGTTGTTCACGACGATCAGCACGACATCGATGTCCTGAT
>CADCPK010000388.1 GCA_902803215.1 uncultured Lachnospiraceae bacterium | reverse complement strand
TGTCAGGTGTGGCTTGAACCACACCTGACACAAGCAAGTCCCCTAATCCCTCCTTAAAAGCTTTGCGCTTTTTGAAGGAGGGGACTTCCTTGTATTGGTTAAAAAAATAATCGAGGCAGCACACTAAGTACGTTCCCGCCGCGAGTAAACACACCCGCAGTAGTTCTGTCTGTACAGATCGTGCTCCGCCGAAAGCTCGATGGAGCGCTTGTATCCGTTCTTCTTTTTGAAATCCGAAGGAAGATGAGGCACTTGATAGATGCCGGCAAGCTCCTCTCCGATTTCATTGATCTTAGCTGCATTTTTGAGAGGACTGATGGAAAGCGTGGTTGTAAAGTAATCGTATCCTCCTTCTGCCGCAATGCGGGCTGCTTCTTCAAGCCTCATCCTGTAGCAGCGGAAGCATCGTTCCCCTCCTTCAGGTACATTTTCGAGTCCGCGGGCCATCTCGAAGAATTCCTGCGGGTTGTATCTTCCGTCGATCACTGTGACGGGATGCGCAAAATGCATCTCGGACACCAGACGGTGCAGTTCATTTACCCTTTTTTGATATTCCTCCTCGGGGAATATGTTGGGATTATAATATAGAAGCGTTATTTCAAAGTATTCTGACAGATACTCCAGTACATAACTGCTGCATGGGGCGCAGCAGCTGTGCAGAAGCAGCCTCGGTACTTTATTCTCTTTTGTACACTCTCGTTCAATGAGCCGCTCCAGCTCTTTCTGATAGTTTCTTGTGTTTGCCAACCTTATCACCTGTTTCCCGCTGCCGAATGCGATTCGTTGGGGTTTTGTATCATATGTATCGATATGATTTTTACAGTATAGCATAATGCGAAAAAAATGAACACTTATTTTCGTCGACAAAATTCAGCACTTTACCCTTGTTAAAGATTGTGCTATTATAAAGAAAATCCGAACCGGATTTTAATAATGACCCGATTTTTTAAGGAGGTAAGTATGAAAAAATTGAACAAATTTGTAGCAGTTGCGGCAGCAGCATCTATGACGCTGTCCTCTGCAGCTGTCCCGGTTTTGGCTGAAGAGGCCTCCGGCAGCTTTAAGGAAACACTGCGCGGTCTTTATACCGAGCAGATTGAAAAGTTCTCTGAGTACTACACAGAGAATTACAACAGCTTCGACGGTCCGATGTCTGCCGATGCTAACGTAACACTCACTCCGGGTGCAGGTGCTCTTGCACTTCTCGGAACGACAGGCCTCGATCTTTCCTGGCTTCAGAATGTAAAGATTTCGACGAACATGCAGGGTCTGGAAGATAAGATCTATGCGGTCATCAATGCAGCGGTAAACGACACTACGATCGTTTCCGCCGAGGAACTTTATGATCTTGCAAATCAGATCTGCTACTATCGTGTACCGGAGCTCATCGAGCAGAATCTCTCTGTCGATATGACTAAGGCTATCGATCTTATCGAAGCTTCTGCTCCGGAGGCCGCCTCAGAGATCGAACAGGGACTCGAAGAAACCGATCCCGCACTGGGAGAGATCGCGGGTGAAGTTGATGTCGATGAGTCTTCAGCAGCTGCTGTAGCTATGCTGAAATTCATCACATCCTTCCACTCCATCAAAGAGTTCCAGGCACTGCTTCCGGCACCTGAACTTGCAACCTCGCTCCTCACCACCTACAGCGATCTGGTGATCGATCACATTACCGATGTTTCTGCAGAACCTGCACAGGTTACCGCAGGAAGCGTGACCGTCGATGCTACCGCTTATAAGGGAACCATGGGAACCACCGAGCTTCTTGCTCTGGTCAACGACGGAATTGCTGCTCTTAAGGAAAACGAAGACGTCAAGGCTCTGTTTGATCAGTATTCAGCGATGATCCCCGAGCTGTCCTATGATGACTTTATCGCATCTCTTGATCAGGCTGCTGGCGAGATCGGCGCCGCAACTCCCGAAGATCTCGGCGATATGAATCTTGAGCTCACAATGTACGTTGATGCTGACGGAAAAGTAGTCGGCGAAGACGAGATCATGACGGTCGATGGCGAAAGCTTCGAGGTTAAATTCTATGTTCCGGCAAACGAGACCAAGAGCGCTCTTTCTCTTGAGATCGTTCCTCCCGCTGAAATTGCTGCCGAAGGAATTACTTCCATCACTGTTAACGGTGAAGGCGATGTAGTAAACGGCGCAGTGACCGGCAATTATGTTGTTGCAGTAAATGGAACAGATGTTGCCAATATTGCCGCTGAGAACGTAGCATATGACGAGGCAGCAGGTACCTGCAGCGGAACTCTGACTTTATCTGCCATCGTTCCTGAGGATACCGAAGATCAGACACTGATGATGCTCGGCATGTTCACCGCACAGCTTACATGGGACGGTTCCGCTGACAGCGTAAACTGCTCACTTTCCGTTCTGATGAGCGGCTCCGAGATCGCAACTCTTGCTTTCGACGCTGTTGATAAGAAGGGTGCAGATGTTGCTATTCCGGAAGTATCCGAGTTTGAGCCCGCAGTCGATATGATGGATCAGGCAGCTTTTAATGAAGTCATTACGACGATCGACCCGACCGTTCTGATCGGAAAACTTACCGAAGCAGGCATGCCCGCAGAATTCATCGAGCAGATAACATCTCTCGCAAGCGGCGGTTCTTCCTCCGACATGTACGGTGAGGACCCTGTAGCAGAGCCGATTCCGGCTGATGAAGCTCCTGTTGCCGAAGCAATTCCGGCTGCATAATCAATAATAACCACTTAAGCCAAAAAGGGCCGTCGCAATAGTTATTGCGGCGGCCCTTTTTTGAATTTCACAGTGTCAGGCACCGTGAACAAAATATGAACAAATTCACGGTGTCAGGTACCGTGAACAAAGTGTGAACAAAGCGAAACAGCCCTATTTTCTGCCGTAAATCTTATGGAAAAATGTAGTCTTTGTTCTTGATTTTAACTATCGCTTCTTTTATACTTTATGTAAATTAACTAATATATTTACAGAGAGGAAAAGCCTATGGATCATACTATAAAAAAGAAAAAACCAATTCCTTTAAAGATTCTGATCGGCGTCCTCACTGCGGTTGGAATAATACTTCTCGTTGCTGTCGTTTTTATCGCCTATCTTTCTATTACAGAGTATTATCCGAAGGAACAGACCGAAGTGCTTCCCGTCGGTAAGGGAACCAATCATCTTAATGCCGGTGATTCCTTTACCGTTATGAGCTGGAATATCGGATACGGAGCTCTCGGGGATAACGCAGACTTTTTTATGGACGGAGGAAAGAGTGTAAAGACGGCCGACAGCGCCCGTGTTGAAGAAAATATGAAGGCAATCATGAGCGAGATCGATTCTGTGCAGGCCGATGCCATCTTTCTTCAGGAAACCGACCGTGACTCCGACAGATCTTCACATCTTAACGAGGCACAGCTTTTGTCCTCACATTTACCCAACCATGAAAGCACCTTCGCTTCCAACTTTAAAGTACCTTTTGTACCGTACCCTCTGCCTCCGATCGGCAAGGTCGATTCGGGAATTCAGATTCTCAGCGCGTTTCCTGCTTACGAGAGTTATCGAGTTCCTCTCCCCTGCCCGTTTTCATGGCCCGTACGTGTCGCCAATCTGAAAAGGTGCCTGCTTGTCAACCGCATTCATCTTGATAATTCGGACCATGATCTTGTCCTCGTAAACCTTCATCTCGAAGCTTACGACTCGGGCGAAGGCAAGATCGAACAGACAAAACAGCTGGTCGATTTTCTGGAAAACGAATACGCCGCCGGGAATTACGTGATCGCAGGCGGCGACTTCAACCAGAGCTTCAGCAACATCGACACAAGCAAGTATCCTCTCACCGAAGGCCTGTGGCAGTGCGGCGAGCTCGACACATCCGTGTTCAAATCGGGATGGCAGTGTGTTATGGATAATTCGGTTCCCACCTGCCGCTCACTGGACAAACCTTACGTCGATGCCGATAAAAGCAATTTTCAGTATTATCTGATCGACGGCTTTATTGTTTCTCCCAACGTTACCGTAAACGCGGTGCGGACTAAGGATCTCGGGTTTAAGAATACCGATCATAATCCGGTGGTCATACGAGTGACGCTGGAGGAGTGAAAAAACACACGGGGACGGTCCAAAAGGACCGTCCCCGTGTGTTTTTTCATTTCATTGTCAGCTTCAGCACCTCTCCCACATCGCTCACCGTAATGATCTTGAGGCTGTTCACCACCTCTTCGGCAACCTCCTTCAGATCATCCTTATTCTCCTCAGGAATGAGCACCGTCGAGATTCCGGCACGTTTGGCGGCCATCAGCTTCTCGGGCAGGCCGCCGATCGGCTTGACCACGCCCCTCAGCGAAACCTCGCCGGTCATGGCAAACGAGGGATTGACGGCCAGGTCGTTAACCAGAGAGGAAATAGCCGTTGTGAGGGCAATTCCCGCGGAAGGACCGTCCTTCGGTGTTGCGCCGTCCGGCACATGGATATGAAGGTCGTTCTTCTCAAAAACCTCAGCCTTATCGGGATACATCGATTTAACGAGGCTCACCGCGATCTGCGCGGACTCTTTCATCACATCGCCGAGCTGGCCGGTGATGATGATCTTGCCGCTGCCTTTGGTAAACAACGTTTCGATAAACAGTATCTCACCGCCCGCCGATGTCCATGCGAGCCCTGTCACAATGCCGGGTTTATTGTCCGAAAGAATATGCTCGTGATGCACCGGATGCATATCCAGATATTCCCTGACATCCTTCGCATCGATCTTAATATTCAAAGGTTTCGGCGTCTCGATCGAGTCTTCCTGCACAGTCTGTACGCCGTCCTCATTCTCCTGAACCACCGTATCCGATGTCATGCGCGCCTGCTGCAGCTTGACCAGTTTTACCGCAGCCGCCCTGCACAGCGTATCCATCCTCTTTTTCAGGCCACGAACACCCGCCTCTCTGGTGTAATCGCTGATGATCGTACGCACAGCGTCATCAGTCACTTCCAGATAATCCGCCGGAATTCCGGAATCCTTCATCGCCCGCGGAAGCAGATGTCTCCTTGCGATCTGGAACTTGTCCGTCTCGGTATAGCCCGGGAATTGTATCACTTCCATACGGTTGAGCAGTGGCTCCGGAATGGTATCCACCGTATTGGCCGTGCAGATAAAGAAAACGTTTGACAGGTCATACGGAACATTCATATAGTGGTCGGTAAAGGTGTGGTTCTGTTCGGGATCCAGCACCTCGAGCAGCGCACTGGCGGGATCTCCGTTGTACGAAGAAGACAGCTTATCCACCTCGTCCAGAACCATAACCGGGTTCGATGCCCCGCTCTTCTGAATACCATCCATGATACGCCCGGGCATTGCGCCGATGTAAGTACGTCTGTGACCGCGGATATCCGCTTCGTCTCTCACACCGCCCAGGCTTACACGTACATATTTGCGCTTAAGCGCTTTGGCTATACTCTGCCCTATACTGGTCTTGCCGGTACCCGGCGCACCTACGAACAGCAGGATCGACCCGGACTGCTTCTTGTTAAGATTCATGACAGCGATCTGCTGAATGATCCTCTCTTTCACCTTCTTGAGGCCGAAGTGATCCTCCTCGAGCACTTCCTCAGCTTCTGCGATATCGATCGGCCCGGTCTCCTCGGTCTTCCAGTTAAGGCTTGTCAGGAACTCCAGGTAGTCGCTCAGCATGCCGTACTCGGCACTGTTGCTTCCGCCCTGTTTGATGCGGTTGAGCACCTTTCTCGCCTCAGCCTCGGCCGTCTCGTTCATGCCGCATTCGCTGATCTTGAGCTCCAGTCTCCGCTCATCGGTGACTGTCTCGGGATGCAGCTCATCCAGCTCCTTCTGCAGATAATCCATCTGCTTGCGAATAGCCGCCTCGCGATAAGACTTCTGATAATCCTTCTCCTGGGCATTCTTGGCATCGTTGCCCAGCTTGGTGATCTCGGCAAACTCGTAGATCGCCTTCTCCATCATCTCCATACGCTTGGCCTTGCTGTCCTCTTCCAGGAAAGCGTAGCGCTCCTCGTTGGAGATAGTGAGCCACGGCGAGCATGCGCAGGCGATCTCGGCCATGGTCTGCCACTGGGCGATAAAATGCCTCCCGACAGCTTCCCACTGGAATCCGGTCACCATCTGCAGCAATCTGGCCTTCAGGGCATCTACATGCTCCCTCTCGACCTTCGGGTCCAGATCCTCTGTCTCGGGACGTCTGGACACCGTAAGGCCGATGGTATGATTTGCGTTTACATGCACCTCATCGAGGTTTACACGTCCGTGTGTACTGATGGCGACAAAACCATTCTCGCTCACTTCCCGTATGGTGGCCGAAACACCGATCCGGTAAAAGCTGTCCTCGGTCACCTGCCTCTTGGGCTGATCTTCCTTGAGGATAAGAAAGAATATCTTCTCTCCCTCCTCGGGCTGTTTTCCCGCCATACGAACATAGCTGTCCGTCTGCAGATAAACACTAGAATCCGGAATAATAACAATATTATAAACAGGAACAATTGTCATATATTTTTCTCCTCCTTTTTGCTTGTTATCAGCACTCTATTCATGCTAGTGCTAAATCTATGTTAAAAAATAGTGCTTCCGACGGAAGCATTCCTTGACAACTTTGCTTTTCATGGTAAAATATATAACATAAAACTTTACAGTTGTCAACTATTTGTTGATTTGATATTAGCACTAACTTTGACAGTTGTCAAGTATTTTTTAGGAGGATACCGGTCATGTACTGCGGAAGCAACAAAACAGCTCTCACATCACAAAAGCAAATATCCGAGGCGATGCTTGCTCTGTTAAAGTGCAAATCCTTCGCCGATATAAGCGTATGCGAAATATGTAAGGAAGCGCAGATCTCCCGGCAGACCTTCTATTCTCTTTTCCGCTCAAAGGAAAATGTCATCTGCTACGAGCTCGAACGCAACTACTGCTTCACTCTGCACGAAGATTGCTGTGTCGAAAACCTTACCCTGGAGGAGCTCTCAAACGCTTATGCCTCATATATCGAAAGTCAGAAAGACTTCATCTCACTGCTTGTCGAAAACAATCTGATGGACTGCATGCGTGAAAGCATATGTGAAACCTTTATGAGCTGCAGCTCCGAAAACACAGAGGAAAGCGAGGCCGACCGCTGCTTTACGGCCGACTTTATCGCAAGCGGGCTCACCAGTATTGCGAAGAACTATGTCCTGTTCGAGGATTCCTTCGGCCCCGAATATCTCAGCCGAATGATCTGCCGCCTTCTTGGGGGCGAGATATTCCGCTAAATGAGTAAATGGGGACGTATCTTTTTGACTCATTTTTGCGCGCAAAAATGAGTCAAAAAGATACGTCCCCATTTACTCATTTATAAAACCGCCCGGCAAGCACCGGGCGGTTCTTTTTATGTTCGTCAAGAAAATTTATTTGACAAATTTCTCTCTCTTAACATAAGAGGTATGAAGCGCATGATGTGCTTTTCCTTTTCCAAATCCCTCGGTATACCACTCGTTATACAGAGTCTTAATGAACGGTGACTCGTGAGACTTACGAAGAGCCATGCCCTTATCCTGATCATACAGCGCTTTTGCACGAACAGCCTTAAGATCGACTGTATCACGCACATACTGCGGCTGATAAGGCTGTCCGCCGCCGTTTACACAGCCGCCGGGGCATCCCATGATCTCGATGAAGGTCCATCCTTCAGGATTGCCTGCAGCAAGCTTGTCCATAACGACCTTGGCAGCTGCGGCACCGGAAGCTACGGCAACCTTGACTTTCATGCCATTGAAATCAACCTCTGCCTCTTTGAGGCCTGCAGTACCACGAACAGCCAGGAAGTCAACCTCGGTGTTGTCCTTGCCGGTGAGCCAGTCGTTAGCGGTACGAAGAGCTGCTTCCATAACGCCGCCTGTAGCGCCGAAGATAACAGCTGCGCCGGTATCCTCGCTGAGCGGGCTGTCATATTCTTCGTTCTCAAGAGCGGTGAATTTGATACCTGCACGCTGGATCATGCGGCCGAGCTCTCTGGTTGTGATAACGATGTCAACATCGGGATATCCGGATGCATCTTCGTCGTCACGGCCGATCTCGAACTTCTTGGCAACACAAGGCATAACGGAAACAACAACGATATCCTTCGGATCGATGCCTTCCTTCTCTGCCCAGTATGTCTTGATCACTGCACCAAGCATGGTGTGCGGCGATTTACATGTGGAGAGGTGGCTGATCAGATCTCCGTAATAAGTCTCGCAGAATTTAACCCAGCCCGGTGAACAGGATGTGATCATCGGAAGAACGCCATTGTTGTTGATGCGCTCAACAAGCTCGTTAGCTTCTTCTACGATGGTAAGGTCGGCACCTGCATCGGTGTCGAATACTTTGTAGAATCCAAGACGGCGAAGTGCTGCAACCATCTTGCCTTCAACGTTTGTGCCGGGCTCCATGCCGAAGCATTCGCCAAGTGTAGCACGTACTGCCGGAGCGGTCTGTACGATAACTTTCTTGGTCGGATCTGCAAGAGCTGCCCAAACCTTAGCGGTGTCATCTCTCTCGGTAAGAGCGCCTGTCGGACAGACAGCTGTACACTGACCGCAGGAGATACACGGAGTATTTACCAGAGACATGCCAAATGCCTGGCCGATGTTGGTATCGATACCACGATCGTTTGCGCCGAGAACGGAAACAAACTGCTCGTTACATGCTGCGATACAACGACGGCAAAGGATACATTTGTTGTTATCTCTTACCAGATGAGCTGTGGAAGTATCAAGCTCGTATACCGGGCGGAAGCCTTCGTATGCATGCTCGTCTACACCATACTCGTTACAGAGTTTCTGCAGCTCGCAGTTCGTGGAACGTACGCAGGACAGACACTCTTTGTTATGTGTGGAAAGCATAAGCTCAAGAGTCGTCTTTCTTGCTTTCATGACTCTTGCGGTATTGGTACGAACATCCATGCCCTCTGCTACCGGGAATACACAGGAGGTAACGATACGGCCGTTAGCCTCTACAACGCAGATACGGCAAGCGCCGATC
>CADCPK010000387.1 GCA_902803215.1 uncultured Lachnospiraceae bacterium | reverse complement strand
AAGTATCCGCCTCTGATATAGTATGCGCCAAGCCATGGCGGACCTTATCCATTATGGTTTCCCAGTCACGCTCGATAATCAAAAGATCTTCCTCCGGGAAACTAAATAAAACAGCCTCATCGATTGTAAAATCGCCCTTTGGAATCCCTTCTCTATGTTCATATGACATAAGTAACATAGTGCTGCATTTGTGCCAAAATGCACTTGTCTCAAATGTTTTTTTATACTCCTCCATATAATTGATTATATTGCATACCAAGCGTTCTTTAGCTCGGATGCCATTTTTTGTGCGGATATAGGGCGTTACCTTAAGTTCGACACCTGCTTCTGGAAAATCAGGCTCCGATTCAGAATTTGGGGAGTATCCATACCAGCTCTCTTCGATTACGGTTCCGATTGCTCCCTTTCCCGTAGCCAATCGACCTGTCGCGTCTACTTCTCTAAGAGGAATACCAATAACTTCTCTTGCGCGATGCAATACGGCCTCTTTTGTTGTGTAGTTAGTTCCTTCCATTATTGACCTCCATTTCATCGTTCAAGAGAGATAGGGTCCTGTGCCGTTAAGCACAAGACCCGCTGAAGATAAGGATTGCTTTTTGGATATTACGGTTCTTCAGCAATTATTGTATCAAGTGTTTTCCCCATTCGTGTGATCATTGGAACAACAAGTGCATTTCCCATACAGAAATACCGCATGCGTGGTGGCATTCCAGTATTGGTCCAATCATCATCGAAGCCTTGTAGTCTCTCTGCTTCTATTGGTGTTAACAAGCGTAGTCTTCCTGTTCCGGGATCCGATACAACATGGGTACTACGGTTGAGAGTGCTTTCACTTGTGAGCATTGTCCTCCCTGGTCTATCCCAAGGATCTGGGAAAGCTACCGGTCCCTCTGAAAAAACATATTCATGTCCGTTAGCCGATTTTCTCGGTATCTTTTTCGCGCCCTTCAAATATGTCCATTTGGGCATTTTTTCGGAAGATATGTAATATTTCTCGTCAACATTTGATTGAAGTACATCACCTAACAAGATGGGAGCCTCTGCTATTTCAGTTACGGAAGCGGTGTAAATCACCCCGTCTTTCATAAAGCCCGCATTTTCAAATCCGAACTTAAATGTGTCAGACACCTCGACAATATCATCGGGCAGTTGAATTTCACAAGTTCTCTCTATTGGTTCGATAGGGAAACCCTTCGCAAAGAATCCTTCCTTGTTTAAAATACTTATCACATCAAAACTGTTCATTCTCTTTGCATAGCCCGTGTTATGGTTATATGCAAAGATAAAAGTTCTGCGCCTACGCTGTGCTGCACCGTATATTGCGGCGTTGATAACACGCCATTCAACATCGTAGCCCAATTCATTAAGGCATGCTAAAATAACGCCAAAATCCCGTCCGCGTTGACTTGCCGGAGATTTGAGCAGACGATCAACATTTTCAAAGATACAGAATGGTGCCCTCTTTGCAATCAACGTGTCTCTGATTTGCCACCAAAGAACGCCTTTCTTTCCTTCGATTCCTTTTGCGGATGCTAATGTATGCGCCACACTGTAGTCTTGGCACGGGAATCCACCAACCAATAAAGAATGATCAGGAATCGTGTCTTTTTTCACTGTAGCAATGTCTTCCCCCGTATGAAATTCTCCTTCGGAATCTGGAGAGTCATTAAAATGAGACACATAGCAGTCATGTGCCCATTGTGTTTTTGCGCCAGGTTCCCACTGAGAAAACCAAGTCGTCTCCCAGCCCGAATTCAGTTTTTCGAATCCAAGCCTAAAACCACCTACGCCTGCAAATAGTTCACACATTGTTTTTTCCATAAGTCCTCCTTGGCAATCTTGCCATCTCACTTGTACTTTCGGCCGAGAATTTTCATTCTGCATGAGCACCATCAGACGATGGATCATTGGCCATTGTTACTTATATTAATCTACGCTATATAGAAAGCGTAGATATAATATCATAATTGTGAAGGGGTCTCTCCATCAAGAATCGAGCGCACTCTTTCCGCTGCTAACCCATTCATCCAGTTCAGAACGTTTAAATTTCCATAATTTTCCGATTTGATGTGCGGGTAGATTGTCCTTTTGCTTTATCCACTTCCGGAGCGTTACAGGTTTGATGTTCAAATACTCTGCAGCGTCTTCCAAACTTATATAACCATCTTCGATACGGTCACTCATATATTTTCACCTCGCATCTTCACAAAGGGCATAAATCTACTCTTTTATCATACCAGATTTCCTGCTGATTTTCAAGCTATTTGGTGGTATTTCATGATATTTGATGATATTTTACTTTTCGTTCATAAAAAATCCCCGTAACCATCATCGGCTACGGGGATGCTCGTTACTGTGCTTCTGCGGGCTTTGCTGTGGTGATCACCAACCGCCCGTCCTCACATTGAACATTGATATGGGCTCCAGCTTGGAAGTTAAAATCTTCAAGCCACTTGCCCTTCAGCATTATTGTCGGTGTCGGTTTGTAGTTCCGACCGCTTGTTTCATACACTTTAAGATCTCTGTTTTTCTTTAATGCCATAGGCAGATACTCCTTTCCGATGCACCACTCTGATGCATCATTTCCTTGTTTTCATATTGGTGCAATATGTGCTGAGCAGCACAAGACGCAGTGATAGCACTGCTGATTTGGAGGAAGGAGAAGATAGCCAGGGAGGAATGCTATCTGGGGATGGACTTTAAATATACTCTGTATAGAACAGGGTGGTCAAGAACATTTTATGTTATGTTTCAATCTTTTTGTTGCCAAATCGAGCCTTGATATAACACTCATGGCAGCAGTACTTTCTACGGCTGTTTCCATAGACTTCAAACTCCGTACTGCATTGAGGACAGGTAAAATGATAGATGGCTTTGCGATTCACCTGGTCGAGGTGACTATTCCACCATAGGTTTCTGCATTTGTCGCAACAGAACTTCTTTTTCTTCATGTGTGGTTCCTGGAATATCTCTTTGTCACAGTTCTTACATCTGCCCACCAGAACAGGCTCTTGCTTTTTCCTTTGCGTTTCTTTCTTTTTCTTCGAGAATGCAACCGAATGCATCGGAGTCTGTTCTTCTTTATGAATGGATGGGGAGAAATCAGGAAATACATATGAAAGCGTAGTATCATCGATGAACGTGAACTCTGCCGAGCGGCCTTTTCCAATTGTGATATGCTTTATGATCAAAGCAATATCATTTTCATCTGACTGGAGTCTCCAGACATTTCGCACTCTGAAATCCCGTAGCCATGCCGCGACTGTAGGTATGCGTTCCTCCGCCAATAAAGGAATAAGCGCTGTCCCCACCAATGATTCTATATCTCGCTGTGCAATCAACCGGACAGCGATGTCATGCACAGAGTAATGGAGCATCTTGTCGTACAGATTATAGGTTTTACAAGATGGCATCCGTCTTCTCTTTGTGTGGCACTGCCAGACCAGATTGTTGTAGCTTGTGGAATGCCACGGTGTTGGACCGAATCTACCGCCACATTCGGAACAGATTATTTTGCTGCTGAACAACGTGACTCCGCTATACCGCTCATTGCCATCGATTCTTTCAGCTAACCGTTCCTGCACATAATCAAAAAGCCACGGGCTGATGATCGGCTCGTGGTCTTCTTTGACATAGTATTGTGGCAGTTCACCCTCGTTTTTCTTCATCTTCTTGGTCAGAAAATCGACTGTGAATTCCTTCTGTAAGAGAGCATCCCCTTTGTATTTCTCGTTCGAGAGCATTCTCCGAATAGTTTGCTGACTCCAATCATCGCCTCCGCCGGGTGCCGTGATGTTTTCACCCATGAGTATCTTCGCTATCGTGTGTGGAGTGTATCCCTGCAGGAACAGCAAGAAAATGCGGCGAACTGTGACCGCCTGATCTTCATTGATAACCATCGTAAACTTCTCCGGTCCTTTGTCATAGCCAAGGAACCTTCCGTAGCCAAGGCTGACCTTCCCATCTGCATATTGCTTTCTTTTGCCCCAGGTTACATTTTCCGATATGGAGCGAGATTCTTCCTGCGCCAGACTGGACATGACAGTCAGAAGAAATTCTCCCTTTGAATCAGAGGTGAAAATATTCTCTTTCTCGAAATAGACCGCCACGCCCTTTTCCTTCAGCCTGCGGATCGTGGTGACCGTGTCTACTGTGTTCCTCGCAAATCTTGATATCGACTTGGTCAGCACCAGATCAATATGTCCGTCAAGGCAGTCAGCAATCATCTGATTAAATCCGGCACGGCGATTTGTAGTCAAACCGGAGATACCATCGTCCACGTATATCTGCACGAACTCCCAACCAGGATGTTCAAGTATCTTCGTCTTATAGTAGTCTGTTTGCGCTGCAAGGCTTGACTCCTGGTCTTCGTGATCCGTTGATACTCTTGCGTAAGCAGCCACCCTCTGAACAGCCTTTGACGCCGCTTTGAATGTCGCAGGTTTCGGCAGAGCGGCAATCTGCGTGATCCTTCTATCTGCCATCCACGATCACCCCATCTCCTATAGTCCCTTCCAGGTCTTCCAGTTCAAAGAATGGCGGCTCATAGACTCCGACAATATTTATCAGAGCAAGACGCATCTCTTCATCCGAAATAACACCCTCGTGCGCCATATTCAGCAGCACCCACTTAGCCAGTCTGTAATTAACTTCGTTCTCAAACACTTGAATTCCTCCTTCCACGTAGTGTCCATACATCACTCTGAATCGGAGAAAAGTCAAGAAAATCAAGGCTTCTGGTGTGATAACTTTTTGATAACGAAGGGACTGGCTAACGATTTCTACACAATCGTTAATGCAGTCTGTACCTTTCGTTAGCACAGATAGGTAATCGTTACGGCGGTTGTATATTTCGTTAGGACTGTACGCATTTTCTGCACCTGCACACTTTCGTTAAGAAGTATCAATCCCGTGTCGGCGATGTGGTTGCCATACCGAATCGGAGACAAAAAAATATCTGCACACCCGTCGGTTGCAGAACTCCTTGTAATTACAGTATTTTCAAAACTTATGAACGGAGCGTATCAGGCGGCTCGGCTTTCAGAACGTATCATATTGGTGATGGCTTCATCATAAACCCGTCCTTTGAACGGCTGCAACACTTCAACCAGCGTCCGCACAACACAGGAAGGCGTAAAGAACTCTCCGCCACGTT
>CADCPK010000386.1 GCA_902803215.1 uncultured Lachnospiraceae bacterium | reverse complement strand
TTGCTTGTGTCAGGTGTGGTTCAAGCCACACCTGACAGCCCACGGAGTGGGCTATTGGTTACCGGCAAGTAGCGAAGCGGATTGCCGATTACCTTTGACTAATAACGGAGACATTGCATATAAATCAGCAAAATGCATAAATATACTGTTTGCATTTTGTGAAATGTGTGGTACACTAATCCACAAGATTTTTTAAGAAAGAAGGGTACATATGGCTCAGCTTTGGGGAGGCCGTTTTACAAAAGAGACGGACCGGCTTGTCTACAATTTTAACGCATCTGTCAGCTTTGACCAAAAATTCTACAGGCAGGATATCCGCGGCAGCAAGGCACATGTCGCCATGCTCACCCGTCAGGGCATCCTGACCGAGGAGGAAGGCAGACTGATCACCGAAGGCCTTGACGGAATTCTGAGAGACGTGGAAAACGGCACGCTCGAGATCACCGATGAATATGAAGATATTCACAGCTTTGTGGAAGCCGTGCTCACGGACCGCATCGGAGACGCCGGCAAAAAGCTTCACACCGGAAGAAGCCGCAATGACCAGGTGGCTCTCGATATGAAGCTCTATGTCAGGGATGAAATCGACGAGCTGGATATTCTTCTCAAGACGCTGCTTACAGAGCTGCTTGCCGTGATGAAGAAAGGCGCAGTGGTCTATATGCCGGGCTTCACGCACCTGCAGAAGGCACAGCCCGTGACGCTCGGACATCATGTGGGTGCATACTTCGAGATGTTCAGAAGAGACCGGGGCCGGCTTGCGGATATCCGCAAAAGGATGAACACCTGTCCGCTCGGTGCAGGCGCGCTTGCGGGTACCACTTATCCGCTGGACAGAGCATACACCGCGGAGCTTCTGGATTTCGATGAACCTACACGCAATTCGATGGATTCCGTCTCGGACCGTGACTACGTGATTGAACTTCTCTCGGCCCTCTCGACGATCATGATGCATCTGAGCCGCTTCTGCGAGGAGATCATCATCTGGAACTCCAACGAGTATCGTTTTGTGGAGATCGATGACACGTACAGCACCGGAAGCAGCATCATGCCGCAGAAGAAGAACCCGGATATTGCCGAGCTTGTTCGCGGAAAGACAGGCCGTGTCTACGGAGCACTGATGCAGATGCTCACGACGATGAAGGGAATTCCTCTTGCTTATAATAAGGATATGCAGGAAGACAAAGAGATGACCTTCGATGCGATCGACACGACAAAAGGCTGCATCGCGCTGTTCACCGGAATGATCTCTTCCATGCACTTCCGCAACGATGTCATGGAACAGAGCGCAAAGAACGGCTTTACCAATGCGACGGACGCGGCGGACTATCTGGTCAACCACGGTGTTCCCTTCAGGGACGCGCACAGCATCGTCGGCAGACTGGTTCTGATGTGCATCGATAAAAACATCTCGCTCGATGAACTGCCTCTCGAGGAATACCGGACCGTGAGCCCTGTGTTCGAGGAGGACATTTACGAAGCGATCAGCATGAAGACCTGCGTGGAGAGAAGAAACACCACAGGAGCCCCGGGACCGAAGGCTATGGCGGAAGAGATCGAGGCATGCGAAAAATACCTTCAGATATAAGTATGAAAGCCTTTGGGCTTTCATACTGACATTTGTGAAAATGCCCTTTCAAGCAAGCATTTTCACTGCTCTGAAATATGAGATCTTAACCGGCCCACGGATTGCCGGTAACCATTGAGTAAAAGAAATAAAAATACATAAGCGATGTGGCATAAAACGAAAGGATGAAAGAACATGAGCGGTAAATTGAGAGTAGGAATTCTGGGAGCAACAGGTATGGTAGGACAGAGGTTTATCTCTCTGCTGGAAAACCATCCCTGGTTTGAAGTGGTGACCGTTGCGGCCAGCCCCCGTTCCGCAGGCAAGACCTACGAAGAAGCAGTCGGCGGAAGATGGAAGATGGATACCCCGATGCCTGAGGCAGTCAAGAACCTGATCGTGATGAACGTAAACGATGTGGAAAATGTAGCTTCGACGGTCGACTTTGTCTTCTCCGCAGTGGACATGAGCAAGGATGAGATCAGAGCCATCGAGGAAGCCTACGCACGCACCGAGACACCGGTAGTCTCCAACAACAGCGCGCATCGCTGGACGCCCGATGTTCCGATGGTCATTCCGGAGATCAATCCGGAGCACTTCGATGTGATCGCAGACCAGAAAAAGAGACTCGGCACGACCAGAGGCTTTATCGCCGTCAAGCCGAACTGCTCCATCCAGAGCTATGCACCCGTACTTACTGCATGGAAAGAGTTTGAGCCTTACGAGGTCGTTGTGACGACTTATCAGGCCATCTCAGGTGCAGGAAAGACCTTCAAAGACTGGCCTGAGATGGTGGAGAACATCATCCCTTACATCGGCGGCGAAGAAGAGAAGAGCGAGAAAGAGCCGCTCCGTATCTGGGGCAAGGTAAAAGACGGCGTGATCGAGCCGGCCACGGAGCCGAAGATCACCTGCCAGTGCATCCGTGTACCGGTCCTCAACGGACATACCGCGGCTGTGTTCGTCAAATTCCGCGGCACTCCGACAAAAGAGCAGCTGATCGAAAAGCTGGTCAGTTTCAAAGGAATCCCGCAGGAGCTTGACCTTCCGAGCGCTCCGAAGCAGTTCATCAGATACATGGAAGAGGATAACCGCCCGCAGGTTCGTCTTGACGTGGACTTTGAGAACGGCATGGGCATCTCGGTGGGACGTCTTCGCGAGGATACGATCTATGACTGGAAGTTTGTCGGCCTTTCCCACAATACCGTGAGAGGCGCGGCAGGCGGAGCGGTGCTCTGCGCAGAGACGCTGAAGGCTAAAGGCCTGATTGCCGCTAAAGACTGATGAATGACAGTGTAATGCAGAATAGACAGGAAAGAGTTCTGATCACGGAGGCTTATCATGAACTATGAAGACGTACAGAAGGTATCAAATGCATCCCGCGCAAAGGCGGCTCTTGTAGATCAGAACCTTTTCAAATATTTTCTCAGGGCGATCATGGCAGGCTTTTTTATAGACGTTGCCGTGATATTCAGCAACGTTGTGGGAAACCTGTTCCCCGCGGATGTGATGCCCGGGTGGGGAAAGCTTCTTTCTTCGATCGTTTTCTCCATCGCCGTGATTCTGATCAGCCTGGTAGGCGGCGAACTGTTCACCGGAAACAATTTTGTCATGGCATTCGGTGCCTATGATCAAAAGGTGGGATGGGGAGCGGTATGCAAGGTTTGGCTCGTGAGCTACATCGGCAACTTTATCGGCTGCCTGCTGCTGGCTCTGATCTGGTCGGGCGCCGGCGCATCCGGCACGGCGGATTATTTTGCCGGCTTCCTACCGGGCAAGCTTGCGATCCCTGCGGGACAGATGTTCCTTCGCGCGATCCTGTGCAATTTCTTCGTCTGCCTCGGCGTTCTGTGCGGGATCAAACTGAAAGAAGAGACCGGCAAGATCCTCATGATCACTCTGTGTATCACAGGTTTTGTAGTAAGCGGCTTTGAGCATTGCATCGCCAACATGGGCACATTTGTCGTCGGGGCGTGCATGGTAGAGGGCCTTTCCTTTGCGGCTATGCTCAAAAGCATGCTGATCGTAACTTTAGGAAATATGATTGGTGGGGCGGTCCTGCTTGCATGGCCGCTCAGAAAGATGAGTGCGGATAAATAATGTCAAAATCCTTGTATATTGCCGAGAAGCCCAGTGTGGCACAGGAATTTGCCCGTGTGCTGAAGGTCGGAGGCGGCAGACGGGACGGCTTTATTGAATCGGAGGACAGCGTGGTGACCTGGTGTGTCGGACATCTGGTCACCATGTCTTATCCCGAAAAATATGACGAAAAGTATCGAAGGTGGAGTTTTGAGACCCTGCCTTTTTTGCCCTCGGAGTTTTTGTACGAAGTGATCCCGGCGGTAAAAAAACAGTTTGAAATCGTGAAAAATCTGCTGAACCGTCCCGATGTGGATACCATCTACATCTGCACCGACTCCGGACGGGAGGGAGAATACATTTATCGCCTGGTCGCGCAGATGGCAGGCGTAAAGAACAAAGTACAGAAGAGAGTCTGGATCGATTCGCAGACGGAAGAAGAGATCTTAAGAGGAATAAGAGAAGCAAAGGACATATCGGAGTACGATAATCTTTCGGCCTCAGCGTATCTGAGGGCCAAGGAGGATTATCTGATGGGGATTAATTTTTCCCGGGCACTTACCCTGAAGTACGGCGGCAGTGTCGCCAACTTCCTGGGAACCAAATTTCAGGCCATCTCGGTCGGCAGAGTCATGACATGCGTGCTGGGAATGGTGGTGAGAAGGGAGAGGGAGATCCGCGACTTTGTCAAGACGCCGTTCTATCGTGTGTTCGCGCATGTCCGCATAGAGGAGAGCAACTTCGACGGCGAATGGCGGGCTGTACAGGGGAGCAGATACGAGAATTCCCCGAAGCTTTATAAAGAGAACGGATTTAAGAAAAAAGAGGATGCGGAGGAGCTGATCCGCCTTCTCACGGAAGAGACCCCGGTCACAGGCACTGTGCTGAAGATCGAGAGAAAGAAGGAGAACAAGAACCCGCCGCTTCTGTTCAATCTGGCGGAGCTTCAGAACGTATGCTCCAAGCTGTTCAAAATCTCGCCCGATGAGACACTGAAGATCGTGCAGGAACTGTACGAGAAGAAGCTGGTGACATACCCCAGAACCGACGCCCATGTGCTGTCCACGGCGGTGTCGAAGGAGATCTACAAAAATATAAACGGACTGAAAGCCTACGACAAGGCCGGAGACGCCGCGGCGGAAGTGCTGCAGATGGGTACTTACAAGACGATCGCAAAGACAAGGTATGTGAATGACAAGCAGATCACCGACCACTATGCGATCATTCCCACAGGGCAGGGGCTGGGCGCGCTGAGAAGCGTGTCTAAAACCGCGCAGCAGGTGTACGAGACGATCGTGAGAAGGTTCCTCTCGATCTTTTATCCGCCGGCAGTCTATCAGAAGGTGAGCCTCGTTACCGGAATTAAAGGAGAGTCTTTCTTCTCCTCATTCAGAGTGCTTTTAGAGGAAGGCTATCTGAAGATCGCCACCAACTCCTTTGCAAAGCAGAAAAAGGAATCGAATGAGACGAAAGCCGGGAAAAAAGGAGAGGAAGGCGGCGAGACCGAAACGCAGGATATCGCCGGCGATTCGACGCTTCTTAAAAGGCTGGCTTCGCTGAAGAAGGGCGATGTGCTGCCCATCGACGGGCTGGAGATCAAAGAAGGAGAGACTTCGCCGCCCAAGAGATATAATTCGGGTTCGATGATCCTGGCCATGGAGAACGCCGGACAGCTGATCGAGGACGAAGAGCTCAGGGCGCAGATCAAAGGCGCCGGCATCGGAACCAGCGCCACAAGGGCGGAGATCCTGAAGAAGCTGATCAACATCAATTATCTGGATCTGAACAAAAAAACACAGATCATCACGCCCACGCTTTCGGGAGAGATGATCTTTGATGTGGTTAATGCTTCGATACGGCAGCTGCTTAATCCGGAGCTTACCGCCAGCTGGGAAAAAGGCCTGAACTACGTCGCGGAGGGGACGATCACCTCGGACGAGTACATGGAAAAGCTTAACCGGTTTGTGGCGCTCAGGACAGAGCAGGTTCGCGGGAGCGCAAATCAGGTCGCGCTCCGCAAAAATTTTGAAGCAGTGGCTCCGTTCTACGTGAAGACCGGAAAGAAGCGGCGTGTCACTTCACAAGATAGTTAAACCTGATCAGTCCCAGGATCAGCAGATGGGCGGGATAGAATACATAGAACGCATATTTCAGAATGCGGCTTTTCACAAACCCGCGCTTTCCGTTGTACATATTGATCGGGATGAAGGCAAAACATGCTTTCCACTCGTAGTAGAGCCAGCAGGAGCCCACGATCGCCTGTGATGCGCGTTCATTTCTGAGCAGATACATGAGCAGGCAGAAAATGTAGCCCTTCCAGCCGTAGTCGGCCTTCAGAAAATAAGCAACGACAAACAGTGCGAGAAGCCCCGCAAACTGCAGCGCGCGGTTTTCCCAGAAGTATTCGATCACCCACATGCCCAGAAAGCCCAGCAGAAGAGTGAAGTATACGTTTTGCTTCTCATAGGACATATTTCCGGTGTGCACATAGTTCCACGGAAGCTCCGAGATCAGGGCAAAAAGGGCCAGATTCCGGGCGTAGAGCAGTCGGTTGTGCGTGTGGATGAAGCCTTCTGCCAGCAGAAACACAAAGATGGGAAAGGCGATCCGGCCGATGTCGCGGCCTACCGTGTATACTGCATACTTACGGCCGAAAAGCGTAAACAGCGTTTTGCCCCCGAGAGGGATGTAACGAAGGATGTGGGCAGAATAATGATCGATGAACATCACGATGACAGCGATCATTTTTAGCCCGCTTCCGCTTAATATCTGCATTTTCTGCGGGAAAATGGACAGGTTTTGTTTTTCAGTCATGGAATAATTCCTTTCCGTCAGGTATAATTTTGGGCACTTTATCTATTTTATCAAAATGTTCCGGCAAAAACAATATAGAAGAAAGCACGCACCCTCATATGATATCATAGCGGATATCATATGATAAAATATATATGACTATAATTACTGTTAATATAGACTAACTCGCGTTTTTGTGAGAAAATAGTCATAAGTTGTTAGTTTCCATAGCAACAGTACATACAAACATTTCTGAAAGGAGTATTACAATGATCTATTCACGCGAAGTAGAAGAAATGTGCCCGGTTGCGCAGGGCGTACATCATGGCGCAGCTCCGA
>CADCPK010000385.1 GCA_902803215.1 uncultured Lachnospiraceae bacterium | reverse complement strand
CGCCGATTTTTTCCGTTGGGTGATTGATGGATTCTCGGTACCTACGGAAAAAAGTGCGGAATGATTTTGTGATCTCATCAGTGCAGACATACTCTTCCAGTTCTTGCCACTTCTGTTCTTCATCCTCATTTCCTATGGTCACCACGCCCTGGATAGGACGGGTAATGTCTTTTTTGAAGAGATCTTTAATAATCATTGCCAATTCTCCTTTCAACCAGCGGGAATGCCCTGTAATAATTGTCATCGTCGAGACGCTCAAACAGTCTCATCGTCATTCTCTCTTTTATTTCATATCTGCCTGGATACATCATAACCACCGGATTTCTTCGGAATATACTCTGCAAGTTATTAAGTATCGTGTGGCTTCTGACAATCGGAAAGGCCTTACCAACTCCAGTGATAAGCACAATACTGTTTCCATCATCCGCTATGCTGTCCTTGAACTTGTCCAGGAAGGCATTATCTTCTTCTTCTACTGAAAGCAGCGGTTGAAAGACTTCTCTCAAAAGAAGGTCCTTATCATATTCTTTCTCCATACGGAGAACGTCTTCCATATATCCTTCTTCCTCGATAATGTCCAACATCATTTCATACAAATCGAATTCTACGATGGCAGGATTTCTCTCCTTAAGTTTTCTTATTTCTTTGCGAACCAGCAATTCGTCAGCCGGAGCATAATCAAAAATATAGAAACGCAAATCATTAGCCGTCCCATACTTGGTCAAGGCTTCTACGCTGATCATTCTATCTTCTAGATCTATAAATCTTTCGTTCAGTGGTCTTTCTTTCATATCAATCACCGCCTAACGTCGCTTTCAGGTAGTCTTTATCGCCTACCAATTCAATGTGTTCTTCAACCGCAGGATGTATCATTGCACGTTCAACCACGATCGTTTTTCTTTCACGTCTTCCCAAGCCGGATTCAACGAGGATATTGCGATATCCTTTTGTAAGGCACTGCAAAGTAAACTGCCCCCACTTTGATACAATCAGATCAGATTGTTTCTTACTCATGAAGAAATCATCAAAGTCATCTATCGACAAGTAATGTCTTTCTGGATTCATAAGGGCATCTCTGTATCGCTCAAATAAGAAGTCAAAGAAAAGAGTATCTGTCTTTGCTATGGCATATACCAAAATATATTTTGAAGTGGCGACATCTCCGTTATAAAATTCCTTCAGTAAGAATTCGTCAAGTGAACAAAGACGACTGTAAATAACATTCGTTACTTCACGTCTACGCTCAAGAGACTCAATTTCAACATAATTTTCGTCATAACACTTTTTATAGATTTCATCATGGTCAAGGCCATCCAACATCAGCTTTGCAATTTTCTTAGCAATCGGATACTTAAATGGTGTTTTCTTGATGGCCGATGAGTAGGGTTTTCTGTTCATCCGTAATCCTCTCTTCTGATTATCATTCGATAGCGATAATTGGTAAATGCAGAGATAATAGCTCTGAATACAATATATCATGGGAGAGTTCAGAATCCAATAAAAACGTTCCTTTTCAGATGCAAAAACAGAATCAAACGTGTTTGTGACACGGATAGGTCATGAAGATAAAACGTCTTATGTCGTATCTTCATAAATATGGTATCATGCAAATAGACAAGGCAGAATTTGTCCATAGTTCTGGCTTGTCTCCAATACACTGGAAGGGAGTGACTGCAGAATGGCAATGACACCTGTAATTCGGCAGATAGCAGATGATATTGGTTACTTTATCCTTCACAACTACAGCAGGGAGTATCTCGAAACTCTTTTTTCAAATGACATAACCATAGAAGATGTGATTATTCAGGTGCTTGTTTTATGCTGCCGGTATGCATACCTGAGCAACACAGAAAAGCATCCTCTGTCATATTACATTATGCAGGAAGGCCGTGAATTTGAACCAGCAAGAAAAGAACACGAGAGGACTATAAAATATACAAAAGAAAAATCCGACCAGTTCAATGACCGATTTGAGAAGAATACCGGAGATCGGTTCCGCAGTCCTAATTTCAGTCTTGAGAAAAAGAGCAACCGGTTTCCAGAGCACGCATTCACTCCTTTTGAGTACTGGGAACAGAAAAATATTCATGATATGGCTCTGGTCAAGGCCATTGTCGAGCGAAGACTGCCTTCTTCTAATAAGATACCGCGCGAGAGATTTATTGCCATTTCAGATGAATATGATTCTTCAGTAAATCAAATGAAAGAGAATTATGGCAGGGATCCTGAAAGCACCATGTTCTGTTCTCTCCAGTTTTTCACGTTGCAGACAATATACGGATTTGATTTTTACTATGAGCTGGCGGCACGTATGCAGGAGCTATCAATCAAAGAGTTTCCTGACATGCAAGACAGATTGATGACGGTTACCGGAAAGTATAAATGCATGTCTATTTTACCGGATATCTGTCCTGAAACAGCTGCTGACCTCGACCGAAAAATCGAATATCCGCTGATACTTCAGAGGAGGCGATACCTCAATCAGATTATCAATACAGAGAAGAATCTGAATACTGATCTATTGCTTGCCTCGTTCATCGAGGCGAATGTATTGACAAATGCAGTGCGTACGCATATGCCGTACAACAATCTGCCGCTTCCGGAGTATATAGCGCAGAAAACAGCGATCGAGGACTGGGCCTCGGTATTTGATGTATACGATGTGTTTCAGACATTTGTGCCACAGAAAAAGTGGACGAATACACGCATAAAAACCGTAAGGCGCATGTTCGATCTGTCTTCTTTTGATTACAGTAAACTGAAAAATCACGAAAATCGTCCATAGAACAGAAAGCTGATGGCATGCTATGCTTAAGCCACCTCAAAGGAAAGTGGCCACAATCCTTTGTAAAACAGATAACCAGCATTTGCAAAGGAGAATAAAAAATGAGTAAAGCAAAGCAGTCCGTATGGCAGAATCTCGCTGCTATCGGAAAAAGCATTCTGGCACATGTCATCATCAACTATGACGGAGCAACAGGCTCCCTGCATATTGATATTATTCCGACTGATCCGGCCGCAGTTATCGCAGACTGCAAACAGATGACGATCGAACAGCCCACAGATATTAAGGCCCTGCCTGATGGTACGCCCGCCGGCAGTCAGAATGGAAAGAAAGCCAACGGCCTTAACGATACGGAAGAGAGTTCAGTCTTGAACGATATTTCCTCTCCGGCTACTAATGCCGAAGGAGAAACATCGTGAATGCCGGCTATCTGGTCTCCAGATATGAGACGGTATTTGCGAAGCCTGTGCTTGAACGTATAAGAATCATCACTTCTCCTTCCGGAGAGGTGGTGAAGGTTTCTGTTGATGTTCATGGTCTCACCTGCAGAGAAGCAAGGCGCTTCATCAGCAATGTTGTAAATATCTCCGGAGGTTTCTGCGTCATAGAAATCATACATGGCTATCGTCATGGAACCAGGATTAAGGATATGCTTCAGAACAGATTTTCAAATCCGCATATCAGTCAGATCGCAACAGATTTCACGAATCCTGGTGTTACTTGCCTACAGCCCGCATGAGCCGCAGACGGTGGTGTCCGGGAAATGCCGCAACATAAAAGGAGCAGAGAAGGTATAATGTATCTGCTCCTTTCCGTTTCCTCGAGCAACACTTTTAACCTCAATTCTCATGGCGCTACTTTTGATGCTATCATTATCACAAAGACGCTGTAAAAATCTCAAAAGCTAAATCTCCCGTAAAATAGCCATTCCCGCCCATTTTGCATCAAAAAAAGACCTGCCCCGCACATAGCGAAGCAGGCCGATCACCTTACATGATTATGATTGAATGTATCCCTTTATCGGGACTT
>CADCPK010000384.1 GCA_902803215.1 uncultured Lachnospiraceae bacterium | reverse complement strand
GAGAACGTGGCTGCCCTGAAGGTTGCCATGAAGAGCCTGGCAGAGAAATATGGCTGCAACTCCATCGCTATCCAGTGCTGGAACGCTCTGCAGGATGAGATCGGCATCATGCCGTGTGCCGCAAATGCGCTTCTCAACGAGGAAGGCATTCCGGTCATCTGCGAGACCGATATCCATGGTGCTATCTCCCAGCTGATCGCTGAGGCTGCTTCGATGAACGAGCGCCGCGTTATGTTTGCCGACTGGACCGTGCGTCATCCGGACAACGACAACGGCGAGCTGCTGCAGCACTGCGGTCCGTGGCCGATCTCGGTTGCGAAGGAAAAACCGACCATCTGCGTGCCGGTTGCTTTCCCGCAGAACGGTGCGGTTTCGGCTGAGGCGGAGCATGGCCCGATGAGCCTTGTCCGTTTTGACGGAGATGACGGCGAGTATTCGATCCTTCTCGGACATGCAAAAGGCATCGACGGCCCGTGGACCAGGGGTACCTATGTATGGGTGGAAGTGAACAACCTGAAACGTCTGGAAGCGAAGATCGTCGAGGGACCGTACATCCATCATGTGGCTGCTATCCACGGCGATGTGGTGCCGGTCGTTTATGAGGCTTGTAAGTATCTGGGTATTAAACCGGACCTTTACGACCCGATCGAGGATAAGGTTCTTGCTTATCTGCATGGCGAGGATGTTGTGTTTGACGAGGTCTAATATTTAAGGTTGCCTTGAATAAGCGTATCTGTGCGGAGAATGCACAGATACGTCTCGAATTTAATGAATGGAGAATATCATGGAAAATTTGAAGGCTCTCAGCTATAAGCTCCGCCAGGATGTCATCGATATTATCATGGCCGGAAAAGCAGGACACATCGGCGGCGACATGAGCGTCATGGAGACGATGGTCGCACTTTATTTTCACACGATGAACATCAGCCCTGAAAATCAGGACGATCCGAACAGAGACATGTTCGTGCTCAGCAAGGGCCACTGCGTGGAATCTCTCTATGCTGTGCTGGCGGAGAAGGGCTTCTTCCCGCTCGAGCAGGTACTTAAAGAGTACTCGAAATTCGGTTCCAAGTTCATCGGACATCCGAACAACAAGCTGCCGGGTATCGAGATGAATTCCGGTTCGCTCGGCCATGGCCTTGCCGTTGCGGTAGGTATGGCGCTGGGCGAAAAAATGGACAATCGCGATGCGAGAGTATATGTCGTCATGGGCGACGGAGAGCTTGCTGAGGGTTCCGTATGGGAAGGCGCCATGAGTGCTACCCAGTACAAACTGGACAACCTCTGTGCAGTGGTCGACCGCAACCGTCTGCAGATTTCGGGAACCACCGAAGAAGTTATGCATCAGGATTCGGTCGAGGAGCGTTTTGCGGCGTTTGGCTGGAACGTGCTGAGCGTGGACGGAAACGATGTGGACGCGATGATCGCTGCATTTGACGAAGCAAAGACGGTCAAAGGAAAACCGACGCTTGTCGTGGCGAACACCACCAAGGGCAAGGGCTCCTCTGTGATGGAGAACAAGGCTTCCTGGCATCATCACGTACCGAGCGCAGAAGAATACGAGCAGATCATGAAAGACCTTAAAGAAAGGGAGGAGGCAGCCCGCAATGAATAAGATTTCGAACAGACAGATCATCTGTGAAGTTCTCATGGAGCATGCTGAGAAGGACAAAGACGTTATCGCGCTCTGCAGCGACTCCAGAGGTTCCGCCTCCATGGCACCTTTCTTCAAAGCTTATCCGGAGCAGTCCGTTGAGACCGGTATCGCCGAGCAGGATCTGGTCGGTATCGCGGCAGGACTGGCCAAGGTTGGCAAGAAACCGTTCGCTTTCTCGCCGGCAAGCTTTGTTTCTACCAGAAGCTACGAGCAGGCCAAGGTGGACTGCGCTTACTCCAACACCAATGTCAAGCTGGTCGGCATCAGCGGCGGCATCAGCTACGGCGCGCTGGGCATGAGCCATCATTCCGCGCAGGACATCGCTGCTTTCTCTTCGATCCCGAACATGCGCGTGTATCTTCCCAGCGATCGTTTCCAGACTCGCCTTCTTATCGAGGCGCTGCTTGAGGACAAGAGCCCGGCTTACATCCGTGTGGGCAGAAATCCGGTCGAAGATGTCTATGAGGAAGGCAACGTGCCGTTCGAGATGGACAAGGCTACGGTTCTCTGCGAGGGCACAGATGTGGCGATCATCGCTACCGGCGAGATGGTGAAGCCTGCGAAGGAAGCGGCAGCACTTCTCAAGGAGAAGGGCATCTCCGCGACGGTTCTTGATATGTACTGTGTGAAACCGCTCGACAATGAGGCGGTCATCAAGGCGGCTTCGAACGCGAAAGCGGTCATCACTGTGGAAGAGCATTCTCCGTTTGGCGGCATGGGTTCCATGGTCAGCCAGGTCGTCGGCGCGAACTGCCCGAGGAGAGTCATCAATCTTTCGCTGCCGGATGCGCCGGTGATCACAGGTACTTCCAAGGAAGTGTTTGATCACTACGGACTCAATGCGGAAGGTATTGCGGCGAAGGCTGAGGAGATTCTCAAGCTGTGATTTGCGTACAGGCAGAAGGATAATTTGAGTGATTGCGGCAGCTGCAGACTGCGGCTGCCGATTACAGGGAATAAATATGAGCAGATATGTACTTAGCATAGACCAGAGCACGCAGGGAACGAAGGCTCTCCTCTTTGATGAGGGTGGAGCGCTCATCTGCCGCACCGATCTGCCGCACAGACAGATCGTGAACGACAAGGGCTGGGTGGAGCATGACCTTATGGAAATCAGGGCCAATACCATTCAGACCGTCAGGAATCTGGTGGAGAAGGCCGGGATCGACAAGAATGATATTGCGGTCCTTGGCATCAGCAACCAGAGAGAGACGGCAGCGTGCTGGGATAAGATTACCGGAAAGCCGGTTTACAACGCCATCGTATGGCAGTGCGCCCGTGCGGCACAGATCTGCAAGGAGATCGAAGCTGCGGGCAAGGCGGACATGATTCGCGAGAAGACAGGCCTGGCGCTTTCTCCCTACTTCTCCGGCGCAAAGCTGGCGTGGATCTTCCAAAATGTGGAAGGCGTGAGCGAGAAGGCGAAGAAGGGCGAGATCGCGGTCGGCACCATCGACAGCTGGCTGGTGTATTCGCTGACGGGCGGCAAGAGGTTTCAGACGGACTATTCAAATGCGTCGAGGACGCAGCTTTTCAACATCACCGATCTTTGCTGGGATAAAGATATCCTGGAGATCTTCGGCATCGATCCTTCCTGCATGGCAGAGGTGACCGATTCGGACGGAGATTACGGTGAGACCGATTTTGATGGGTATCTGGACAGCCCTATCCCGATCAGAGGCGTGATGGGAGACTCGCATGGCGCGCTTTTCGGACAGGGCTGCCTTACCCCGGGTATGATCAAGACTACTTATGGGACAGGTTCTTCCATCATGATGAATATCGGCGAGAAGCCGGTGTTCAGCCCGACGGGCGAGGTGGTTACTTCGCTGGCCTGGGGCATGGGTGGAAAAGTCAACTATGTGCTTGAGGGAAATATCAATTATACCGGTGCGGTGGTGACCTGGATGAAGGACGATGCGAAGCTGATTTCTTCTGCGAAGGAGACCGAGGCGATCGCGAGAAGCGCAAATCCGGGAGACCACACTTACCTGGTGCCGGCTTTCTCGGGCCTTGGGGCCCCCTATTGGGACAGTGATGCGCGTGCGGCTTTTATCGGTATGTCCAGGACGACAGGGCAGGCCGAGCTGGTGAAGGCAGGGCTCGACAGTATCGCTTATCAGATCACGGATATCGTCAAAGCCATGGGCGAGACCGCGTCGCTTCCTATCGGAGAGCTGCGTGTGGACGGCGGGCCGACGGGCAACGCTTATCTGATGCAGTTCCAGAGCGACCTGCTGGGCATTCCGGTCAGGGTGCCGGATTCCGAGGAACTTTCGGGCATCGGAGCGGCTTACGCGGCGGGTCTTTCCGAGGGAATATTTACAGATGAGGTGTTTCATGTGCTGAAACGCTCTTCCTATCTGCCTCAGATGGCGGCGGAAGAGAGAGATGAGAAGTATGCCGGATGGAAGGATGCCGTGCGGCGGGTACGATCCTGATAGTGAGTCACGGGGACAGGTTCCTTGACTCATCCCCGCCGCAACATAGAGGTGTATCCTTTGATGCTATTGCGGGGATGAGTCAAGGAACCTGTCCCCGTGACTCAAAGCCGGATGGAAAGATGCTGTGAGGAGGGCACGCCTCCCCACAGATGAAGAGGGCTGAACAATGAAAGTCAGTATGAAGATGATCAGTGAGGCCACGGGATTTTCGACAGCGACGGTGTCCAACGCACTGAATTATAAACCGGGCGTGAACCGCCAGACTGCCGAGAAGGTCTTTGAGGCTGCGCGCAGACTGGGTTACTATGCCGAAAATAAGGTGCACAAGATCAAGTTCGTGATCTACAAACGCAACGGGCTGATCGTGGAAGACACGCCGTTCTTCCAGATCATGACTGCGGGAGCCGAGTCCGAATGCCGGAACCACGGCATGGAGATGATGCTCTGTAATCTGGATAGGCGGGATGCGAACTTTGACGAGCAGCTGCGCTGGATCCAGAATGATAAGTC
>CADCPK010000383.1 GCA_902803215.1 uncultured Lachnospiraceae bacterium | reverse complement strand
GTTATACACCTGCATAACGTTCGGGATTTGCCCGAGTTTCGCTATCGTGCGGCTTTCCTGAAGAGCCTGATTAAGACCGCTTTGGTAGTCCTCTTCAGATTTTGTATAAGCGCGGATAGTGACTCCGTCACTGAACCTGTAGGCGGTTCCGACAGGGAAGTATTCCTTTATCGCCACTCTGCGCTCCAGGGCAATATCGAAGCCGACATAAGTAATGCCGAATCCACCGCGGCCCAGGCATTTTCCTACGATATACTGGTCTTTTAAGATTGTCTGCTCCAGAGCTGCCTCTCCGTTTTCCCGATTGTGATTGTTCCAGCCGCAGGCTGCGCATTTCGCATCGGGCGTGTCGACGGGCTCCATACAGTTGAAGCATCTTTTAAGCCATTCCCGGTTATTGTGTGGCATAGGATGTGGCGCCTGTGATATTTACGTTGTTTAGCATTTAACACTCTACTTACGATTTATATTTTAATAGCTGAAACCTCCGGTTTCAAGAGAGAGATTGATGAGTACATGGGGAGGTTGCTCTTCGAAGTACGGAGAAGTCGACCACAAGCATCATTACTTCCTTTTTTCTCTGTGTAAATTGAGCTTCGAAGTCTGGAAAAGACGACCACAAACATCAATTATCACAGGTTTCTCTGTTTGGATTGCTCTTTGGAGTCCGAAGAAAACGACCACAAACATCAACTCTCCCGGATTTCTCCGTCTGAATTGCCCTTTGGAGTCCGAAGAAAACGACCACAAACATCAACTCTCCGGGATTTCTCCGTCTGAATTGCCCTTTGGAGTCCGAAGAAAACGACCACAAACATCAACTCTCCCGAATTTCTCTGTCTGAATTGCCCTTCGGAGTCTGGAAAAAACGACCACAAACATCATTACTCACAGGATTCTCTGTCCGGATTGCCCCTTGAAGTTCGAAAAGAACAACCACAAATATTATTTCTCGTTGGTTTCTCTGTTCGACGTACCACCCGGCCCTGAAAAGATGGCTATGAGTCCCGGACAGGGTCCATGACTCATTTGCTCAGTGGCCTCGGATATCTCTCGATGACTTATTGGGTTAATGGGGAAGTATCTTTTTGGGGTCGATGAGGACGTATCTTTTTGACCCGGTTTTGCGAGCAAAAAATGGGCCAAATAGAAACGTCCCCATTGACCCAATCTATACTATCAGGAACAGGATGTGGTTCCGTTTATTCAGGAAAAGGGCATTGTTGTGCAATGCTGGTATCCTCTGGGCGGCAGGGGTTATACCGCAGAGCTCCTTGGCGATGAGACCATCAAGGCGATTGCGGAGGCGCACAGCGTATCACCGGCTCAGGTTATTCTGAGGTGGGATCTGCAGAGGGGAATCGTGGTGATCCCCGGGTCGAGTAATCCGGAGCATATTAAGGAGAATCTTGATTTGTTTGGCTTTGAGCTGAGCGAAGAGGAGATGGAGCAGATAAAGGCTCTTGATCGGGGCGAGAAGCACGATTGGTATTGATATGGAACATAGGGACGGTTCGAGACCACTGAAAAAGTCGGTTGGGCCAATGGGGACGTTTCTCAGTGGTCTCGGACGGTTCCTCGTTCCACCCCTCTATACACAGGAATAACTCTTGTGTATTTCCGGGTGGAACGAGGAACCGTCCCCGTGTTCTAAAAATGAGTCAATAAGATACGTCCCCATTTACTCATTTCGGAAAATGCACCGCCAGCGCATCGCCGAGCTGGATACGATAATCCTGATGGGGCACGAAAGATTTGTTGAGGTGGGAGACCAGCACGATCTCGGCATCGGTGATCTTATGCACTTCGTTCACGGACTTGCCTATCCAGGCGCTGTCGATATCGATGACCACGGCTTGAAGCCCAAGCACAAGGTCGTTCATGCCGTCGGCTTTGGACAGCTTGGTGTACTGTTCGACGAAGCCTGCGGAAATGATACCTGTAGGGATGGCGACGGCGGCGACACCGAGAAAGGCGATGATGATTGCAAGAAACTTGCCCACTGCGGTGATGGGGTAGATATCACCGTAGCCCACGGTCAGCAGGGTGGAGACGCTCCACCAGATGCCGGAAAAAGCATTTTTGAACACCTCGGGCTGGGCCTCGTGCTCGGCGCTGTACATAAAGAGGGAAGCAGCAACCATCAGTACCAGGATGATAAACAGGGAAGATGCGAGCTGGTTCCTTTTTTCGTACAAAACCGACTTGATGGCGTTGAACGAATCGTAGGTCTGGTTGATCCGGAACAGGTGAAAAATACGGACGACGCGAAGCATGCGGAACGCCACAAATCCCGAAAGAAAGAAAAACGGGAGGATGGTGAGCAGCTCGATCATACCGTCGAACGAGAGGACAAAACTGATGATCGCGGAACCTCTCGTTTTTTGCGGATAAAGAAAATCGGCTGTCCGGATCCGCAGGATGTATTCTACGATGAAGACAGCTACGGTAATTCCTTCAAGGCCATCCAGAATGTCCTCGAAGCGCTGCATCCCATCGAAGGTCTGCAGGATCAGCACCGTGATGTTCAGCAAAATTATAGCGACCAGAAAGAGGTCAAATGCGCGGCTGGGAAAATCGCTCACGTTTCCGATCTGGATGATGTCGAATATTCTTTTTCTGCGATTTTGAAGTTCACGTTTCATTGGTCCTCCGTAATAATAAAAGGTAACCGGCAACCCGCTTTGCTGCTTGCCGCTAACCAATAGTCCGCTTCGTGGACTGTCAGGGGTGGCCTC
>CADCPK010000382.1 GCA_902803215.1 uncultured Lachnospiraceae bacterium | reverse complement strand
TAAGAAGAACTAGGGCCGCCGCTCAGGAGAGCCTTCGCGGCTAAGTTCTTCTAAGCATCTTGTCTCTTCGGGCAGGCACAACGGTTCACAGCCTGATGCCACTTCGCGCGGGGGCTGCTGCGGGGCTTGATGAGTTGGGGCGTATAAATGCACTCTTTTTATTGTGAAAGCGTGCGCGGCATGATAAAATTATATTATGTATAGAAGAGAAACAGCACAAGGAGGTTCAAAAATGAAAAAGTTAGCAATATTTGTCCTTACAGCAATCCTGACCGCACAGGCCGCAGCACCCGCAATGGCAGAGACCGCAGCCAATCAACCGGCAGCCGAGACCGCAGCCGGAGCAGAAGCGCCCGGCGCGGAAGCAACGGAAAATGATGACATAGTGATTTACTCTAACGAATTTCCCACTAATACTCCCACCGGCAATGGCACAGTGATGGTCGGCACCACCGTGGGAATCAAAAAGACCGGCGAAGATACCATCAAAATAAAGGTGATTCATTGTGCAAAAACAGCCATCGCAGAAACTTCGGTCTGCGAAGCACAGATCATTGAAAATAAAGCTTCGTTTAATTACGAGGAAATAGTTTATCTGGGTTCCGGTACCGGTGAAATCGTCTTCAACGACGATAACAGTATCACGCTCACGATGAACACAATTACCGCCGGCCGCTTTGGTTTCCCGGCGGAAAGCGAAACCTTGCAGGTAAATGAGGATGTTACTTTCGCAGAAGATTTCATCGCTGAATTAAATGGTGAAGCTACCGGTAATGGCTACTGATTGTAAAAAGAATTCCGCTCATCACTGTTTATGCCGCCAAAGAAACGGCGGCGGAATGGAGATTACAATGAATTATAAAAAAATGCATGCGTTGCTCCTTGCGGCAGCCATAGCCGCGGTATCAGCGCTGCCTGCATCCGCTTCACCGATCGATTTTGCAGACAAAAACACCATCACCGTGATCCAGACGAAGCTCAACGAAGCCGGCTACGATTGCGGAACACCGGACGGTGTGGCCGGGGCAAAAACAAGGCAGGCCATCAAAGACTATCGGGCTTCGAAAGGCCTCGCAGAAAGTGAAGCAATCGACGCAGAACTCTTCAACGCTCTCACGCTCAATGCGGATGAAAGCAGGTTTGTCGATGAAGTTTCTGCAATCTGCGCAGAGACGATCCCTGCTACCATGACTCTTCAGGGGATCACTCTGTACAACTATGATCTGTGCATCTCGATCGATCCCGGGGCAGCCGGAGCAGGAACAGAGGAAGCGGCGGTAACGGTCGTAACAGAGGAAGCAGCGCCGGCAGAAGGAACAAACCCCGCAGAAGCCACAAATGAAGCTGACGCAGACGCGATAGACGAGGATGCTGCGCAGCCGGCATCCGGCACAGCTCCCGCAGAATTTTCCACAACATCAACATCCTCCCTCACCGACCAAATCCTCAAACTCGAAGACGGTGCAGACCTCTGGGACACCATCACGATCAGCTTCACAGGCCTCACCGAGGTGGTGAGCGGAAGAGAAGATCTTGAGTTCGCCGAAGGCGTTTCGCCCGAAGTAAAAGAATTCCTCGCTTCCTACGAAGCATTTGTGAACGAATACAGCGGTTTCCTTGCAACCTACGATCAGAACAATTTCACACAGCAGACCCAGTATCTCAAATACCTTCATAATTATTCCGAGATCTCAGATCAGGCCGCGGAGCTCGGCGCTTCCGACCTCTCCGAGACCGACAGGGCTTATTTTGATGCCGTGATGGCACGGGCTGCGAAGAGGCTGGGGGATTATGCATAAACATAGCAGACCACACCGGGAACATGCAGGATATCCCGGAAGCAATAAACCGGGATCCCTGCCTCACGTACATGCATGATTTCTCAGAAACGACTAACCATGTTCCCTGCCGCAGGACCGGGTCAGGAAAGGAGCCGCATCATGAACGATGACAAGCACGCAAACCGCACACGCCTGCACACACTCATTTGCACCATTGCAGTCTGTATATCGGCATTCCTTCTTTTGGCGCTGCCTGCATCCGCCAAAGCAGATGCCCCGGTCGTATCCGTAAAAGCAGATGCTTTAGCCGTATCCGTGAAGTCAGTGAGCAAATGGACGCAGGGCAATGAGAAATACGAGCAGATTTCCCTCACGCTCAAAAATCCGCAGTCCGCAAAGATCACCACATGGATGTTAAAAATCGACTTCGATAGAAATATCAGAATGGTAAACTCCTGGTGCGGAACATATTCGGTCAGCGGTAAGAGGCTGACGATCAAACCGGCCTCCTTCAACAAACAGATCCCGAAAGGCGGCCGCATCGAAATCGGCTTCATCATAAAGGCTCCCTCCCGCGCAGTGGCAAAATCATTAAGCGGTACTGTGTGGAACGGCAGCAGAAAGTCCTATATTTCAAGACGGATCGGAGCAGCAGCTTCACCGACGCCGGTCCCGACAAGAAAACCCACGCCCACCCCGACCCCAAAGCCCACCCCGACCTCTTCTTCACCATCCGGAAAAACTCCGGTGCAGCAGTACGGACGGCTCAAAGTCAAAGGCTCTTCCCTGGTAAGCAGCACCGGCAAAACCGTGGCGCTCAAAGGCGTAAGTACCCACGGGATCAACTGGTTCCCGCAATATGTGAACAAGGCGGCGTTCAAAAACCTCAGGGACAATTGGGGCGTACAGTGCATACGACTGGCCATGTACACTGAAGAATACAACGGCTACTGCTCCGGCGGGGACAAGAACGCCCTCAAAAAGCTCATCCAACAAGGCGTTCAATACGCCACCGAACTGGGCATGTATGTCATCATCGACTGGCATATCCTGAGCGACGGAAATCCGCAGAAAAATCAGGCCGAGGCTGTGAGATTCTTTAACAGCATGTCCGCCCTGTACAAAAACAGGACAAACGTGATCTACGAGATCTGCAACGAGCCAAACGGCGGAACTTCCTGGAAAAACATAAAGGACTATGCGACGCAGGTCATTAAGGCGATCCGCGCAAATGACAGGAATGCGATAATCCTGGTGGGTACACCTACCTGGTCGCAGGATGTCGATGTCGCCGCCGCAAGCCCGATCACCGGATATTCCAACATCATGTACACTTTCCATTTTTACGCCGCAACCCACGGACAGTCCTATCGGCAAAAAGTGCAGAACGCGATAAAGAAAGGCCTGCCGGTGTTCGTGAGCGAGTTTGGCATCAGCGAAGCATCAGGCAGCGGCCGCGCAGACACCGCGGAAGGCGACAGGTGGATCAGCTTCCTGAAAAAGAATAACATCAGCTATGTGTGCTGGAATCTCTCCAACAAAAGCGAGACGAGCGCTTTGCTGAAGCCCTCCTGCACAAAGACCTCAGGCTTCGCAGCTGCAGATCTGACCGCACAGGGCAGGTGGTTCAAAAACAAATAACAGTCACGGGGACAGGTTGCATAAATCTGTCCCCGTGATTTTTTTTCACCTTAAAATAATACGAATATCGTAAAAAAATACACTAAAAAAATTCGAAAAAACTAAAAACATCTGTTGAAATGCACAAAGAATCCGGTTTATAATATTGGTAATTGGTAAATACCACAAGAACCCATGCCCCGGATTCCTGTACGTATTGTAAATGTGCAGGGGCGGAAAAAGGAGGTAAGTATGAAGAAACTGGCTATGGCAGCAGCAATTGCGGCATGTGTAATGTCTCTTGGCTTTTCTGCAGGCGCAGAAGACATGTTCGGACCGGACAACGGCGGCACTCCTATTGAGATCTGGCACTATTTTGAAGGTGAGGCAGATGCTCTCAACGCACTTTGCAAATCCTACAATGAGCTGCAGAGCGATATCTATGTAACGGCTACATATGTATCCCGTGAAGAGCTCATGAAACAGTACACCATCGGCGCAGTATCCGGTGAACTTCCCGACATCGGAATGGTTGACTCTCCGGATATGGCTTCGTACATCTCCCTCGGCGTTTTCGAGGACATCACCGACGAACTCGAAGAGTGGGGCGAGCTGGACAACTTCTACGAAGGACCGCTCAACAGCTGCCGTGACTCCGAAGGACGTATCCACGGACTTCCCAACAACTCCAACTGCCTTGCTATCCTCTGCAACATGGATATGCTGAAAGCAGCAGGCATCGACAAAGCTCCCGAGACAATGGAAGAGTTCCTTGCAGCCTGCGAGGCAACGACAGATCCCGATAACGGCGTATACGGATTCGCAATGTGCGCTATCTCCAACGAGGAAGGTACCTTCCAGTTTATCCCGTGGCTCTACACCACAGGCGGCAGCGTAGGCGATATCGACAGCCCCGAGAGCGTCGAGGCATTCCAGATCCTTGGCGATCTGATCGACAAAGGTTACATGAGCAAAGAAGCTGTCAACTGGGGCCAGGGCGATGCTCTTAACGCATGGGCAGCAGAGAAAGCCTGCATGCTTGAGTCCGGCACATGGCAGATCGCTCAGAACCTTGACGACTCCATCAAAGATACCGTCACATGGGAATATGCATATGTTCCGATGCCGAAGAGCGCTAACGGCGCACAGGCATCCGTCATCGGCGGCGAGAACTTTGGTGTCTGCACAGGCGCGGCTGACAGAGACGCCTGCATCGCATTCCTTGAGTACATGGAGACCGCACAGAACAACGCTGACTGGTGCGAACTTGCCGGCAAGCTTCCTGTTCGTGGCGACGCTGTTGAACTGAAAGACTTCTGGACTGCAGACGAAAGATACAAAGTATTCAACGATTCCATGAACTTTGCAGTGCCGAGAGGCCCGCATCCCCAGTGGCCGACCATTTCCGAGGCTCTTTACACAGCAGAGCAGGCAGTTCTTCTTGGAGAGAAGGATGCAGCTACAGCAGCAGCGGATGCAGCGGCAGTGATCGATCCGATTCTTGAAGAGACTCCTCTTCCGTAAATTCTTTTAAGGCATATCAGCCGATAGAGTATAAGGACTGATACGGAGCTGCCGCATTCTCGTCGTTTGCGCGAATGCGGCGGCTCCTTTTCCTGTATCAAATGAGAGGAGATCACTTTTATGAAAAACTCAACAAAAAGGAAACTGGAGGGATACATGTTTATCCTTCCCGCTTTTATCTATATCCTGGTGATCCTGGGATATCCTCTTATCTACAACATCGTTCTTTCTCTCAGAAACGTGAATGTCAAGACATTCGCGTCGGGAGCAGATGTGTTTGTCGGTCTTGAAAACTTTAAGACCCTTTTTTCCGATCCTACATTCCAAAAAGTATTTAAGAATACGCTGGTTTTCACTTTTGGCTGCCTGTTTTTCCAGTTCACCATCGGCTTCATCTTTGCGCTGTTCTTCTCACAGAAGTTCACCCTGGCAGGCCCGATCCGCGGACTTGTCCTGGTAGCTTACATGATGCCGATGTCCGTCACCGCTCTTCTCGGCAAGAACATGTTTGACGTTTCCAGCGGTGTCATCAACGACCTTCTGATGAAGATGCATCTGATCCAACAGCCTGTCGAATGGCTGCTGAAAGGAAACACGGCGATGGGTGCGGTCATCTTTATGAACTGCTGGGTCGGCATTCCCTTCAACATGCTTCTTCTGACCTCGGGCCTCACCGGCATCTCCACAGACATCTACGAGAGTGCCGAGGTGGACGGGGCAAACAAGTGGGAAAAGTTCCTCTACATCACCCTGCCGCTGGTAAAACCGGCCATCGTTGCGGTTTTGATGCTTGGCTTTATCTACACGTTCAAAGCGTTCGACCTGCAGTTCGTCATGACGAACGGCGGCCCGCTTAACTCCACCGACGTTCTGGGAACTTACGCTTATCAGCTGTCGTTCAAGCAATATGAATTTTCCAAAGGCAGTGCCGCGGCTATCATATTGTTCTGCTGCCTGTTTGTCGTAGGACTCTTCTACCTGCGCATGATCGCAAAGGAGGATGACTAATATGAAAGAAAGCATCAGATTTCAGTCTCCCAAAGAGAGAAGAAAAAATATCATTCTTTGCATCATCGCACTGGCGCTTGCGATCATCTTCCTGTTCCCGCTGTACTGGATACTCTGTATGTCGTTTAAGACCGACTCGGAGTCGTTCGGAAAGATCGTGACTTATTATCCGCACAACTTTACTGTTCAGCCCTGGATCGACAACTTTTCCGATAAGGAC
>CADCPK010000381.1 GCA_902803215.1 uncultured Lachnospiraceae bacterium | reverse complement strand
TGATACCAAGGATGCTTTCATACTCCATGGCATGAAAAGAGCATTCCTCATCTGACACGGGTGGAGCTGCAGAAAAAACACAGATCCTTTCCATAGGCAGCGCCTCCCCACAGTTTGCAGTCTATCATGCGCCGCCTCCCCGCGGGTCACCTGACAGGCGACATTTTCCATAGTAATAAACCAAGACAGCAATAGTATTCTTCCAGAAGCACATAGAAGGCCGGCTCTTTCACAGCGCCGCGTCGGATCTTTTCGAGGCATCTCATTACAGTCGTCCAATGATCTTTTCGCCCAGATCCAGCAAGATCCCGCCTTCCAGCTGTGCGCGGATGCGCGGCGCCAGCTCCGGAATATCGCCGGGCGGCGTCAAGGCAAAAGAAAAGATCGATCGATTGTGCAGCAAATAATCATCCAGAATGTAATACAGATTTTCGCTCATCCGTTTTTTCCCCGCGATTGCTTCTGGCTCCGTGAGGATAAGAACGTCTCCCCCGCAGCAGCTTTTTACGAAAGAAAAGAGGTTTCCTCTTTCTTTTACGATGTGAATGCTGCGACAGATAAAGGCAGATCCGTTGATACGGACGATCCTGGCCTCAGGCTGATGGTTCGCTATGGCTGTTTCCGTCCACTTGACCGCAGATTCGATCGCGATTTGAGTTCCGCAGCAAAAGACCGGGTTATACACTCCGGCTTTTGTTGTATCGTCAATGATCCGGGGCAGAAGCCGTTGGAAAATACTAGCATCGTTCACGGTATAACGCTCCTTTGAAAGCCGACAATCGATGGGAGACAAAGGATAGCCTTTGCGATCCACGCAATGGATCAGCCTTTGCTTAATCATAGCTTATCACAGGAACAGAATTGTATAAAGGCTCCTGCCAATACTGGATGAAAAATAAGCTATTTTCTTTCATGGCTCCCTTTTTGCCTTACCGCAAAAAACAGATCAACCACAAAGGAGACAAGTAAATGGATGGCGACGGAAAGGACAAGCCATATTATAACATGTATGGATCGGAGAAGCGTATTTCCTGATATTGTATAGTTTGATGCATACACGACAACGGCGAATACGACACCAAAAATCAACGACTTCCATATTTTTTGCATGACAGCTTCTCCTTTCAACCGCGCTGTATCATTTTTTCTATCAGATCTGCCAGACTTTCATCACGCTGCCTCCGGGAAATCGCGCCCTTCTCCATAAAAAGATCCAGCATGGCCTTTTGCTTATTGAAAAGCTGACGGTTTTTCTCCTCCCGGGACATGGATGCCCAGACAGAGTTTTGCGATGCGTTGGCAAACAGGTAATCCCACATGATGATTCTCTCCTTTGTATCCGGCCTGCCGGCTTTCTTTTCTGACGGAATCGGGATATAATACAGCGCAGAGAGGAAGTGAGGCCAAATGTGCTGCCGATACAGCGTTCTGCCGGGAAGTGAAAAGGCCAAAGCCATCGTGACCATGCTCGACAAGCTCTACCCGGATACGCCCTATAAAACCGGTGAGATCTTCCCTGGCGACACGGCCCCCGGCGTCATCGAACGCGGCGGGCGAATCCTGCCGGTACCGGCTGCGTTCGGCTTTCCGGGTCACCGTGGAAAAGACCTGCTACTCAACGCCCGGTCCGAAACGGCGGCGACAAAGCCCACCTTTGCCGAGAGTCTGCGGGAGCGGCGGATCGTTCTGCCGGCCGACGGCTTTTTCGAGTGGAGCCATTCGGGGAAAAAGACCAAATACTTTTTCACCGTGAACGCCGTGGAGACCATCTATCTCTGCGGCCTGTACAAGATCGTGGACGGCCAGGTGCGCTTTGTGATCCTCACCCGCCCGGCCAACGAAACGATGATCAAGACGCATGACCGCATGCCGGTGATCGTGGAGGACTCCGCCGTGCGTTCCTATCTGACGGATCGGGACGCGGCCATGGAGATCATTGCCTCCGCTGCGCCGCTGCTGCAGCGCAGGGAGGCCGTGTGATCACATCCAGGGATGCCGAAAACTACAGCTGTCTGACCGTCTCTCGATACTGGTCTCGGCCTCTTCCCTGGTGGGAAAGAGGCGCCCGACTGGCACACGGATCCCTCCGGTGGTATCCGAAAAGCAGAACGCGCACATCCCGCCATAAGAGCGCACGATGCGTCCTTCCTGGACGAACCTTCCGCTCTCCACAAGGAAAGCTGTGTCGCCCGGCTTGTATGTATGGCGTATTGTTTGTTCCCGGTACATGGTAAATCAGGCCTGCGCGCAAGAGATCTGCTCGATAAGTGCGTAGACGCGGCGGACCTGCGCTCGCCGAGCCTGTTTCTTTCTCTTTTGCTCCTCTTTTTTATACCGTTTGGTTCCTTTTCGCGGCTTTCCGCTGTCGGGGTACCACGGAGCGAACTGTCCATACTTGTCCAGCATCCAGGCCTCCGGCCCGGGTGCTTTTTGCTGTGATGTGCGGGGCTCCGCTCCCAGCGGAAACACCTGCCGATATTCATCGTGACCCTTTATGTACTGCAGATATTCCAAAATGGACCGGCGGGTGCAGTTCTGCAGATGGTACCCGGGAACAAGGGTTTCTTCGCTGCTGTCTGCTCGCGTGTTCCGGTGATACAGCAGCAGTTTTTTGTTTTTGCCAACGGTGATAATACGCCAGAAGTCCAGGGCAGAGACGATCTGAAGAGCGCCGTCGTCCAGAAAGGCGGAGAAGCCCTGATCGTCGCAAAAGCCCCGGATCGCCTTGCGCACCCTGCGGTATTTCACCGCGATCGAAGGGCAGCAGCTGCAAAGCCGGTAACCATGGGCACGCGCTTCGTCCAGACTTTCAAAATAGCGGCGGTTCTTTTTGTCGATGCGTTGGATGACGGTGCAGTTTGTCATATGCACGATCTTGCGGCTTGAGCAGACGCTGTAAATGACCTGATACATTTTTCTCGCCTCCTTATACTTTCAGTATAAGGATAGAATGTCCCATAAAACTCCCTTCCAACTATTGAAAGAAGGCATCCGATATGACTGCAATGCAGTAATGTCGGATGCCTTTATCATGTAATCGAAACTGCAGGAGGCTTAGGAGTTCAAGTATGTCTCCTTAGCGTAAAAGTTCACGTAATCGTAAGTGCAACCCATTGGCAAGTATCGGTGCCGGTAAAGAAGCTGTCGAAGAAGTTTCTCAGGAACTCGTTTCTATAGCTAACGAGCGTCGTTTTTCCGAGGGTTATACGGATGGCGGCGTTCCCGAACTCCTTGTTTACTGGCTCAATGAGATGACATGAGGGACATTCAGGCGTTTAGGCGCTTGGCGAGAAATGGCCTTCAGACGATTCCTACCGATATGCTTCGTAATTATTATCGGGCAGTTGATAATGAAATCAAAGCTTATGAGGCGCTGTCCGGCAGAACGAACGAAGACTACACAGACATCATCGAAGATCTCGATATCGAACGTAGTGACATCATCAGAGAAGGACGGTCTCGTCAAGCCGAAGAACAGATCATCGGAGAATCTGAGAAATCTCAGCCGAAAGAAGCGCCTGCTGTGTCTCCCGAACAGACTGAAGCTCGTTCTACCCCTCAGAAAACAACCGATCAGCCTGCGGAAAAAGTTGCTACTCCTACTTAACAGGAGTATACTGAGAGTACAACAAAAAATGCGGAAGGAGCCAAGCAAAATGATAGTAATCGAGGAAACCCCGACATAGATCAGCGTAGCGTTCGAGGACAGTCCGGGGTGGAACAAACAGCTCAGAATGGTAGTGGGCATGGAGTCG
>CADCPK010000380.1 GCA_902803215.1 uncultured Lachnospiraceae bacterium | reverse complement strand
GCTGTCTGCGATAACCAGTCTTGATTCTTCGGCCTTTCCGTCCAATACCGGATACCATTGTTCTATCACCGATCGAATATTTTCTTCCTCATTATCAGCCGGCATCACAATATAAAGTGTGTCCATACGTGCAGCCCTCCAAAGTATATTTTCCTGTCCTTCCTTTAACTGCAGCGGCAAAAGTAACCGGCAATCCGCTTTGCTGCCTGCCGATAATCAATAGCCCGCTCCGTGGGCCGGACAAACTATATTATAACTTCTTTTATTCCGGAAATCTATTGATATATCAATGCCGGTATAAATAAATTCCCTGACGAAAAAATCCCCGCCATTCCCGGCTCGGGACAGGAGAACAGAAACACACGGGGACGGTCCTTTTGTGTTCGATAGATTGCAAACGCGAAAGGACCGTCCCCGTATGTTCCCAAGCTTTCGAACACAAAAGGACCGTCCCCGTGTGTTCCAAACTTTCGAACACAAAAGGACCGTCCCCCTGTTTCATTTTTGAACAAAAAATAAAGAGTCGCGGTGACTCTGCCTCCGTGACTCTTTCCCTGTGGATATCGGGCCCTCACGCCCGACCTTTCTTTTTTAATAAAAAGGGTCATGACATCACTTCCTTTCTGCAACCACTGCCCTCTTTCAGGCGTGGATCATGGCATAGCGCTTGCTGTTCAGCACACGAAGCATATGGTCCATCGGCGTGATATTGCCGTCAAACTTATGCTCCAGCGTGTGGGTGCTTGCCCCGCTCGACAAAGCTGTACCGCGGGTGTGTGCCGTTACCGGCACCTGCATCTGCCAGCTGTTTACGTTATGGAAAACCACCGCGGGCATCTGATATCCGTACATCTCGAAGAGCTCTTTGGCGTTTTCGTACACGGTTTTATCCGCATTTCTCATACACCAGTTGAATTCCATGTCAGAGAAAATGTAGATTACGGACGGAATTTCTTCCTGTCTTGCACCGCTTTTTACAGCAGTATTCAGGATCAGGTCGAAAACTGCTTCCAGGTTAGTACTTCCACCCCAGGGAAGCGTACCGATATACTTCAGCTTGTCACGCAGCGAATTGCCGTGTATCTCGACAAGATGCGGGGTGCTTTCGAAGGTGATCAGGTGATTGTGGAAAATGCCTTCACAGCGCTCTGCACAATAGAGTCCCATCGCCTGCGAAATAAGAGCCGGCTTAACTGCTCCGTAGGAGCAGTACATAGATCCTGAAGTATCTACCACACTGATAGCGTTTGTGCTGTTGACTGTTCCCGGAAGGTGGTTCCAGATCTGTTCCAGCGCATCCATGCCTTGTGCATTATGCGAGCACCAACTGTTACCGTTGAAGAACGGTCTGAGCACTTCATAGGGGAACAGAGTTTCGGTGTGGATCTTTTTTTCTCCCGACGCTACTTCTACCAGGTATTCGGTAAAACGGTCTCCATCGGCTCGCTCAAAAGCATTGCGGTATTTCAGCATTGCCTGTGCGGGAACTGCCTCATAGTTGACCTTTTCGGGACGCTTTTTGGTCAGCATGCATTCGGTAAGGCCTATTCTGGCTCTGAGTGCAGTGATCAGGCGGCGGTATTCCTTCTTGTCCATGTCGAGCGCAGAGATCAGTCTCTGTGCAGCCTTGCGGGTGCGTCTGCTCGAAGTGTTGTCCGAAGGGAGCCATTTTGCCAGAAGCGAAATGTGCGCGTCTTCCTCGCCTGCTTCGCGGCGTTCCAGAGCAGCTTCGTCAGCAGAGAGCTGTTCCTTTATCACCTGTACGGCTTGCTTCCATGCGGGAGTTCCCATCAGGCAAAGCAGGTCGTCAAAGCGGCCGAACTCAGCGATGTAGGAAACGTTCTTCCGGGCGGATTCGGGCCAGGTGCATGCCACATGGCGAAGAAGTGTACGGAAAAGCTTGCGTTCGCCCATGCCTCCGCGGATATCGCGCAGATGGAATAAAAGCTTCATGGCAAGTTCCGGTGTCTCGATGTAAGCACGTTCGAAAAGGCGGATCTGGTCTGCAGGTCTTCTGTACCGCATACCACCGGCAACGGCGAAGAAGTCCAGGCAGGCATCTCCCGAGCTGCCGTGCGTCTTTGCACCGTTGAGGGTTCTTGTATAGTTGGCTTCTTTTTTCAGATTATCCAGATAGCTCATTCTTTTTCCTCCTTTCCTCCGTGCTGACGACATTTCAGCCGCCGCGAGGGCTGCTATACCCGCCTCAAAACAGAGTCCCGAAAGGCGTTTTCCGGGATGCCATCCTTTGGAGTACGCTATTGCGCCTTGCCATACTTCCAAAGACAGGTGACCGCTGTTCCTTCTTCGCCCTCGAAGAAACCTGACCGCCTCGGGCATCTCAGCCAGCGCGAGCAGTACAGTCTGCCTGCGGAGAACCTTTATCGTTCCCCAATGTCTGTCTCAATTTGGTTATTGCCGCCCTCCCCGTTTCGGGAAGGTGTGTTGGCAGAGGATGCTCTGCATCGCTTCGCTGCACGATGTCCGCCGGCCATGTTGAAGTGACATCCCATTGCCCCATTCCGTAACGCAGGGTTGTCCATGACAAAGCTTCAATCATGTTTTGAGTTGATGTTTCGCACGCCGGTCATGGCGGGCGCCAGGGGCTTGGGCAAATTACCGGTTCATTTGGGTGTCAGACGCTAATGAAATGTTTATCTGCGTAATCTGATCTGTCAGAGCATTACCATCGGTGACCGCGCCTCCTTTCGGAACGGTTCGGGGTGGATGGTTAACGGGTGCCTCACGACCTGGATTTCTCCTGAGTGTAAGATTTCCTGATGAAATAACCCTTTTCTGACAGCGCTGCTGTGTGCGCCTGTATCCGGCAGGAAAGCCCTCGCTCTCCTCGAAGTCGGTCCTCTGCCTGACTTCGTAAAGATGAACCTGTCAGGCAGCTGCTCTTGGCCGGTGCCTGTGCTTATCGGTTCGGTGTTGTTTCCTTGCTGACATGTACAGAATATCATTATCGGCAGTTTCCGTCATTAAACCTGTAGTTTATATATTTTTGACGCTATCGGCTGAGGAAGTGGTACAATGGGGGCAGGGACGGAAAAGTTTATTTTTTT
>CADCPK010000379.1 GCA_902803215.1 uncultured Lachnospiraceae bacterium | reverse complement strand
TAAGGACAGCGTGATAAAGGGTGAATATCTTGGGTGGTATTGCGAAAACGTGACTTTTGAAAACTGTACGCTTATAGGGACACAGCCTCTGTGCTATTGCAAGGGACTGAAACTGATCAACTGCAGAATGATCGACTGTGATCTGGCATTTGAGAAATCAGATGTCGAGGCTGATATAGTTTCGCCTGTTGTCAGTATTAAGAATCCTCGCAGCGGAAGGATCGTAGCGGAGTCTGTGGGAGAAATTATCATGGATGATCCTGATGCAAAAGGGAAAATTATGATTCGTAACGAGAATGAAAGTGCGGTAGCGTGAGTAGATTGCGCTTTGGCCCGGCAGCTGGCGGAACCGGTTATCGCTTACCGGTAAGCAACGCAGTGGATTGCCGGTTGCCTTTGACACGATAGAAGCAGGTCCCCTTTCAGGTAGAGCTAAGTTTTTACGAGGAGTCATATGGCTTGTTTTTAAATAATCTTGTAGAAAAAAACGTGGAATAACAATTTCGGGAGGAACAAAAATGGACGCAAAGATGCTTGATGGAAAAGTGGCAATCGTTTCGGGGGCAAGCTATGGGATGGGTCAGACCATGGCGGAGCTTTTTGCAAAAGAAGGTGCCAAGGTAGTGATGACTGCCCGCGGCAGGGAGAAGCTGGATGCAGCGGTCGCTGAGATCAGAGCTAAGGGATATGATGTGACGGGGGTCGTTGCTGACAACAAAAACCTCGATGACGTTAAAAATGTGATCCAAACCGCAATCAGTACTTATGGAGATCTTGACATTGTGATCAATAATGCTGCTATCGGTGAGCAGAAGATGATCGACGAGACTGACGATGAGTGGCTGGAGCATGTCTATCAGACAAATGTATTCGGACCGTTCCGCTTTATCAGAGAGTCGCTCAAGATTTTTCTCCCGAAGAATGAGGGATGCATCATTAATATTTCATCCGTGAACGGAGACCGTCCTTTCTGCGGGGCATCCTATACATCATCGAAAGGCGCCATTAATACTCTGACAAAGAACGTCGCGATGCGGCTGATAGATACGAATATTCGGATCAACGCGGTTGCCCCCGGAGCTACTGTGACACCCGCCCATCTTGCCAACAAAGCGGGAGAGCAGCCCGGCGGTGCCAAAATGCTGAAGTACAGCAAGCACTTCGTATATTTCCCCGGCCCCGAATGCGACCCGATCGACCAGGCAAATGCCTGCCTGTTCCTCGCCTCTGACATGGGAAAGCATGTAAAAGGGCAGGTGATACAGGTGTGTAACGGGGCATTCCTTTGAAAATGATTCTGTTCACAAAAAGTTCACGGTGCCTGACACCATAAAATTCATTTTTATGGTGTCAGGCACCGTGAATTTTTTTGTTAACAATCAATTCTCGATAACATTCAGCCCCAATCCCCTGCAGATCTCAGCGGCAGGTGAACCTTCCGGAGCAATAATGGTAACGGAAGGATCAAAGGCCGTTTCTGAAATAGATTCTACGGTTCCGGGAAGGCGGATCACCACATTTTCAATCCCGAAAAATGCTTCGTCTTCGATCACCCGCGTATTGTTAGGTAAGACCAGATCGGGAGTCGGAATATCGCTCGAAACGACGTAAAACCAATAGTCCTGCTCCCGAGATTGTTTTCCTTCTTTTTCGCAAGTGAACGTGATCTTATAAGAGCCTTCTTCGGATACGGGGAACGAGAACGTGTCTGTACTTTGGAACTCCTCTGCTTCGTCCCACAACGGTCGGTAATCCCAAAGGTCCTTTTCCTCATAATAGTCGAAGAGATACAGCTGAACCTTTATCTTTTCATATTCCTGACTAAGTCCGAAAGAGACCGGGTGCGATGTATCCGGTTGCTCGGGCGTCATGCCGGTAATTTCCGGATCCGGCAGATAAGGGTTGACGATGCCGAAAGGATAATGGTAGATAGTATCTTTATGCCCTTCGCCTGACATAATGAGAACAGCTTCATACTCAGCGGGTTCCAGATATACTTGATAATCAGGATTTTCCAGGAAAGAAACCCCGATAAGTTTTGTACTCCCATCTGCTTCGGGGACCAATGGATCAAGATAGGAGTGATACATGAGTATATTTCCTTTTTTGACAAAGAGCATATAGTTATACTGTGCATCGGAATTCATCACGTAATAATGAGGCGAGGAATAGTAGATGTATTCGTCTTCAACAGAAACTGTCGGTTCCGCGTAAGT
>CADCPK010000378.1 GCA_902803215.1 uncultured Lachnospiraceae bacterium | reverse complement strand
CTCAGACAACGATCGAATATTTCGTGATATTCATCAATACATCGCCATCTGCCCGGAAAGAGATTTTTTCTGCAGACTGATCTGTATAGAGTGCCGCTGACATGACCTTTCTCCCGCCGTCGATAAAAATCTCGCAACTATAACGATCCAGAATAATCCGCAGTTTCAGTTCATTTTGGGCATCTTCGACAAAACAGCGTCTCTGGTGCAGGATCGCACGGCGCGAACCGGAAAACTTCCGGTCGATCTTCAATGTGGATTCCCGCGGACGGAACCGGATCGACGTGCAGGTCTCTCCCTCTTCCGCAAAACGTATGACAAACTTGGCATAGGATGCTGCCGGGTCTTTCGGACGGATTTGGACCTCCATATCGACCATCCGACCGGATATGCCGTCAAGATAGAGTTTTTCCTCCCCGACTTCTACATCCCGATATTCCACTCTGTTTCGGCGCAGTTCATTAAATTCCCGGATCGGCCATTGATAAAGCCTTCCGTCGCGGATATGCAGTTCCCGTGGGATACTCATCTGGCCGGCCCATGGAGCCTCAGGTCCGCGAATTGCACAGGCATCCCAATTCATCATCCAGCCGATCATGATGCGGCGTCCGTCAGGACTCAGAATAGTCTGAGGTGCATAAAAATCAATTCCGTAATCAATGGATTGGTCGGACTCCTCCCGGAAGCTAAAAGAATTTTCATCATAGCTTCCGATCAGGCAGAGAGTGCCGTTGCCCGCATGGTATTCGAACCCCTGAGGCAGCATATCCTGCGGACTGACAAGGAGGACCTGCTTTCCGTCCAGTTCGAAGAAGTCCGGACACTCCCACATTTTCCCATAGCGATTGCGATTGCGGATCAGTACTGTTTCGAATTTCCAGTTGATTCCGTCTCCGCTGGTGTAGAGCAGGATCTGTCCGCTATCATCTTCGGACCGATTTGCCACGATTGCACCATAGCGGCCATCCTTCAGGCATATGATTTTCGGATCCCGGAAATCCTGTGTGCTGCCGCCTGCCGGGAGAGCATTCGCATCTAAAACCGGGTTTTTTTCGAATTTTTCGAAATCCGTGCCGTCCCCTATGGCAAGGCACTGTGTTTCGACTTCTTTATAAGGCCGTTCGGAACGGTCTACAACCCGTACTCCGGTATACATAATCAGAAGTCTGCCGTCAGGAAGAGGCATGGCACTTCCGGAATAGACCCCATCCTGATCATAATACCGATCCGGCGCCAGAGCGGCAGGAAGGTATTCCCAGTGCAGCAAGTCCTGACTGACCACATGCCCCCAGTACATCAGCTCCCAGCTGGATCTGTATGGATAATATTGATAAAAAAGATGATACTGCCCTTTATAAATACAGAAACCGTTCGGATCATTCATCCACCCGGCAAGGGGTGACAGATGAAAAGCTGGCCTGGCCTCCTTGGATATGCGGTTTCCCGCATCTTTTTCATACCGCCTTGCATCCAAAAGATTTTGACTGATCATAATCTGTCCTCCGAGAGGCTCTCCGTACACTTTCTGCAGGCAGGCATCATCACAGAGGACAATCCGCCGTTTTAGGAAGCTGTAGTCTGGCCCTGCCTGAAATGTACATCAAGCTGTATATTCATTTCTTTGATAATTCTGCCCTGAATCTGGTCCATGAGAAGGCCCACGCAAACCGAGGCCAGCTCCGCGATTGGCTGTTCTATTGTAGTTACGCAGGGATAAGGAATCCTGCTTGCAAATGTCCCGTCATATGAAACGATCTTATAGTCTCTTGGACAGATTTTCCCTCTTTTTGCCAATGCATGAATCAGGGAGCACGCCATAATATCCGTTGCGAACACCCCGTCTATATCGGGATATTTTTCCGCAATATCTTCCGCGGCGGAAGAGTAGTCCCCATATTCAAAGCCGTTCCATTTTGTCAGGTAGTTTATACATTCAATCCCATGTGTCTTTATTAAAGCCTCAAATACCTCGTGGCGGGCATTCGATGGGGACGAGACTGATCTGTGCCCGGTCATCTGGATCACTTTTTGACATCCGGAACGGATCAGGGCTTCCGCCGCCAGTTCCCCGCCTTTTTCATGGTTGACCGCGACACAGGGGATATGAGAACCAAGTCGTCTGTCCAGTGCAACAATTGGCCTCATGATATTCTGATAGTGTTTGATATCCAGCGTGTGGACACCGGTGATAATCCCGTCCACCTGCTGCTTATTCAACAGATCAAGATAATGTTCTTCATAATTCTGTTGCCGGAAAGTACTGCAAATCATCGTCTGGTACCCCTCTTCATACAGCACCTTTTCCGTTTCTTTTATAAATTCGGAAAAGAACGGATGGGATACCACCGGGATGAGAACAGCCACGATGCCCGTTTTCTTGTGATAAAGATTCCGCGCCATTTCATTAGGCGTATAATTCAGTTCCCGTATGGCGCGGAGAACCTTATCTTTTGTCTCGGCTTTTACGTAGCCGTTTTCATTAATGACTCTGGAAACTGTTGCGACCCCGACATGGGCTGTACGGGCGACATCCTGAATGGTTGCCATAAGAAACCTCCGGTATAGTATGTGATTCCCCGATTTAATATGAAACCGGTTCCGGAAAATATCCTAACATACTTGTTCCCTGTTCACAAGACAACCCTGAAAAAGCCGACTTAACCCTTAATTCCTGAAGAAGCGATTCCTTCGACATAGTATTTCTGCATGAAGATGAACATAATGATCATCGGAATGGCGGAAATTACAAGGGCTGCCATGATCGCACTGTAGTGAATCGGCTGTGTCCCGAAGAAAGACTGCACCGCAAGCTGAATCGTCCGTTTATTTTCGCCGGTCATAACGAGGAATGGCCACATAAAGTCATTCCAGTGAGCCACAAAATCCAGAATAAACACCGTCGCGTATACAGTCTTGGAAATCGGCATAACTATTTTGAAAAATGTTCCCGCCGGGCTGCATCCATCAATGGCTGCCGCTTCGATCAGATCATCCGGAATATCACAGAAGAACTGCCTGAACATATAGATAGAGAAACATTTTGCAACAAATGGGACAACCAAAGCTCTCAATGTGTTGACCCAGCCAAGCTGTGCCATTTCTATATAAAGCGGAAGCATGATTGCTTCCATGGGAAGAACCATCAGCGCCACAACAAGGTTCAGAACCAGACCTTTCCCTTTGAAATCAAACTTTGCCAGCGCATAGCCACACATGGAATTCACAAGAAGGTCCCCCACCAGAATCAGCGCGATATAAATCAACGTATTTTTGAAAACCTGCGGGAGGTTCATCCGGTTGAAAACTTCTACATAGTTTGCAAATGAGGCATGGGTCGGAATAAATGTCTTTAGCGAATTCATATTCGCAAATATTTCCGTCTCAGGCTTCAACGACGCGGCGATCATCCAGAGCAGCGGAGATACAAAGATCAGACCGATTACGACATTCCCGAAATAGAACATAAATTTGGTAAATGCCGCCTGAAATTTCAAGGAAGATTCTTTTTTCATCTCTATACCTCCGTCAGCTGTTTGCGGTCGTAATTCGCTTCATGGTCAGCGACATCGTCACAACAATAATGAAAAAGATTGTGGCAATGGAGCAGGCGTATCCGAAATTGCCTTTCTGGAAGCCCTGTGTGTAGATGTAATATACCAGCGTTTTTGTGGCATTTTTCGGGCCGCCCTGTGTCATGATATAAGGCTGAGTAAACAGCTTCATCGCCTGAATCATCGTGATCATGATCACGTATTTGATCGTTCCGGAAAGACCGGGAATTGTGATATAACGGAATTGCTCAAACTTCGTAGCCCCGTCTACTGAAGCGGCTTCATACTGTTCCCTCGGAATTCCCTGAAGACCAGCCAGGAAGATCATCATCTGATAACCTGCACCCTGCCATGCGGACATGAAGATGATCGCGTTCATTGCGGTATGTTCATTCGAAAGGAAGTTAATCGGTTCCATCCCCAGGCTGACCAGGAACGAATTGATCAGGCCGGTACTTGGATTCGAGTTATAAAGTACAGACCACAGTACGGCAATGACGACCATGGAGGTCAGCTGCGGGCTGAAATACATCGTACGGAAGACGGAAACACCCCGAAATTTCTTGGAGACAAGCAGCGCAAGGCCTAAAGCCAGAGCACATTGTACAGGGACAACGATTACGGTAAAGTAAACGGTATTTTTCAGAGCAATCCAGAAGTTTTTATCTGAGAAGAGCTTCTGGTAGTTGGCTGCACCGATAAAATCTATGTCATCCGGTTTCATAATCTGATATTTGAAAACCGAAAAATAGGCTGTATAGATCATCGGCACTACGAGAAAAGCTATAAGGAGCACAACCGCCGGTAGTATGAATAAATAGGCCGTCACCCGCTCATTCCTTTTCCTGCCGCTTAGATTTCTTGTTTTTGCCATTATAATACCCTCTTTGTAATATGGCTGTTTTCTGTTTATATATGGGAGGAGCAGTATTGACTCCTCCCGTTTTTCATTTCCGACAATGATTATGAGTAGTATGTTTCGTAGTCTTCAGTGAAAAGGTCGGCGACATTCGTCAGCTCGGACTGGATATAGTCATTGTCAACACTGCCATTTGTGGCGGCATCGGAGAAGATATTGGTCATTGCCTCTGCGTAATTTGCGGAGAAGGTTGCATAGGAAGGTGTTCTGGGACGCGGGACGGCTGTATTGTTCAGCTGTTCTACAAAGAGCGCCCTCGGTCCTTCTGCATAATCAGCCATCGCGGCATCTGCATAAGCGCTGTTGCGGGTAGCCGGTTTCGCAATCGCTGCTGCATAGGTCGCAACATTTTCCGTGCTCATCAGCCACTGAAGGAATTCACCGGCCGCTTCCGGATTTTCACAGTCTCTGCTGATCGCGGCAGACCAGTCGCCGCATGGGGACACAGCCTTGCCTGTATCGGAAACCGGGTAATAGGTGACGCCCCATTCAAAATCGGCACCTGTTTCAAGAGTGGAAACTTCCCAGGAACCGCCGATCATTGTTGCACAGGCTTTGTTCATGAATTCGTCCTGGATCGGGTCGACATTTGCATAACCCTTTGCAATCAGCTCTGCAAGGAAAGCTGTTGTTTCAACTGCTTCTTCACTGTCCACATAGCCTGCTGCGGTTGTGCCGTCTTCGCTGATATAATCTTTGCCCTTGGAGATATACATTGGCTCAAGAGCGTACGGAAGGCCTTCACCATGATCCATGATAATATGGGTTCCCACATGATCCGCTGTGGTACATTTTTCAGCTATTTCTTCCATTTCCGCCCATGTAATCGGGTTTTCCAGTGTACGGGAATCCAGATCATCGACATCGATTCCGGCTTCTTTCAGCATTTCTTTATTGTAATAGAATGCCACACCGGATTCTGTTGCGGACATTGCGTAGAGCTCACCGTCATAGGTGCACTGGGCAATTGTGGACGGAACAAAATCTGCCATGTCTTCTTCTGTGAAATACTCAGTAATTGGAACGATGATTCCGTTTGCAGCATAGTAGGAAACCTGCGGACCATCTACGTAGAAGATTGAAGGAAGGTCATTGGAGGTAACTGCTGTCGCAATTTTGTTGTCATATGCATAGGAGTCGGAACGGTCGATTGCTTCTCTGCTTACCTGGATCTCCGGATGAGCGGCATTCCATTCTGCAAGCTTTTCTACCCACCATTCTTCCACAAGCTGCCTGTCTGTGGGGCTCCAGATCGTAAGGTTTACTACGTTTTCGTCTGCAGATACAGGGATCGCAAACAAAGCGGAAAGTGCCATAATCAGGCTGATAGCCATAGCTAAAGCTTTTCTCATTTTCAATTCTCCTCATTTTGCGGCGGATATTGATCGCCTGCCATTTGTGGGCACAACCGGTAAGGCTATGCCGGTTAATTTAATCAGCTGCGTTTAATGTGTCGCTGCAGCATCCTGCGCGCTAGGAGCTGCATTTGCTAACGAATGGAACCGGTTCCATATTTTTCCTTTTATTATCCACAGGCTATCATTCCTGTGGATGGTTTTTGTGAAATATTGCTAAAAATATTCGATATGGAATCCGTTCCATTTATGAGATTATATTATGTTTTTCTAATGCATTTGTCAATACCCATTTTTTAAAAAAACCACAGGGCCCTGTCTCCTTTGGGTCAGTCCCTATCACCACAGAGGTTTGGCATCGTTAATTATTCATATGATCCAGCATTCTATATGTGCTTT
>CADCPK010000377.1 GCA_902803215.1 uncultured Lachnospiraceae bacterium | reverse complement strand
CGGCAGTGGGACTTGAACCCACACGTGGTTGCCCACAACAGATTTTGAGTCTGCCTCGTCTGCCATTCCGACATGCCGGCCTGCAATTGATAAGAAAACGTATCTGTTCAGAACCCGAACAGATACGTGCAAAAATCCATGCAAATCGCCTCCGGCGATGGGATTTTTGCTTGTTGAATCATTTTCGTACGGCCTCAGCAGCGAGTGCTTCGGCCTGTTATGAACAGTAACAAGATAACATATTTTGTCTTTGCCTGCAAGCTTTTTTCTTGTAAATCCGGTTTATTCTGTTTAGAATAGAAATAAAGAAAGCGAGGTGGAGCCCATGTACGAGTATAATGTCCGGATCGCGGACCACGTGATCCGGATCTCTGCAATATATATCCAGACCGGAGTCTCCTTAAAAGATTATCTGACCGAAGAGGAGGCTGAGATACGTATAGAGATGAGCGAGCAGGACATTCGGAGGGAATGGAGACGAATGCTGGAGAGCCCGCGCTATTCCTCCGATTTCGTAAACCGCCTCCCCGGATACTATTTTGAAAACTTTGCGCTCAACCGCAAAGTATCGGACGCGCTGCTTCGGTTTGACACGATCGCCTTCCACGGCTCCGCAGTCGTGGTCGATGGTGCATGCAGCATATTCGCGGCGGACAGCGGTGTCGGCAAAAGCACATACGCACGGCTCTGGGCAAAACATTTTGGAAGCCGGGCGTACGTACTTAATGATGACAAACCTTTTCTTCATGTAACCCCCAAAGAGATCACCGTGTACGGATCCCCGTGGGACGGCAAACATCATGTCGGACAAAACGAAAAAGCGCCGCTGAAGAATGTATGTTTTCTGCATCGGGCAGAGAGATCGGATGTCTGCAGAATGGCAGAAGAAGAGGCGCTTGACAGAATATGCTACCAGGTATTCCGCCCCGACAGACAGGAAGATTTTGACAGGGCGATGGAGCTTCTTCGAATCATGGCGAAGACGGTACCTTTCTACGAAGTCGGCTTTACACTGAATTCCGCCGAAATCACAAATGTATACCAAAATCTGACCGGAGGTAATGCATGACATTTGACTGGAAAAAAGATATAAAAAGAATCCTTCTTTGCATTCTGGCCGGCGTACTCATGTCGGTCAATCTGCGTACTTTTGTACACACCGGAGGGCTTCTGCCGGGAGGCTTCTCCGGCCTTACCATACTTCTCCAGGGCGTGTTCTCTACCTTTTGGGGCATCTCGCTCCCCTATGGTATTGTGTACATTGTGCTGAATTCCTTCCCGATCATCCTGTCCTATTTTAAGATCGGAAAGAAATTTACCATTTTTTCCTGCATCACCATACTCACGGTAACTTTGCTCACCGACATCATTCCGCTCAGGACCATAACATCGGATGTGCTGCTGATCAGCATATTCGGCGGCATGGTCAACGGCGTGTCTATCTCGCTTGCCCTGCATGCGGGAGCCACTTCGGGCGGAACCGACTTTATTTCCATATATATCTCCGAAAAATTCGGCATCGATGCATGGAACTATGTGCTGGGATTCAATGCCCTCATCCTGGTCGGCGGCGGTTTCCTGTTCGGATGGGACAAGGCTCTGTATTCGATCATATTCCAGTTTGCATCGACACAGATGATCCATCTCCTCTACAAACATTACAACAAAAACACGCTGTTTATCGTGACGGACAAGCCCGAAGAAGTCACCGCGGTCATCGACGCCATGACAAAGCATGGGGCAACCAGCATGGATGTCAAGGGAACGTACGAGAATAAGAAAAGGACGATGATCTATTCGGTCATCTCCTCGGATGAACTGAAGCCGTTGCTGGAACACATCAGAGAAACGGACGAGAAAGCGTTCATCAATGTGATCAAAACCGACCAGCTGTCGGGCAGATTCTTCATGCGGCCTAACGATTAAAAAGAAGACGGAGAGAATTCGGGGCAAAATTGAGTAAAAAACAGCGAAAGTCGGCCGATATAATTGACACTTTGCATGATAATGCCTTGCACAAACTGTAAAAATATGATAAAAATATATATAGAACGATAACAGATCGTATCAGACAGTAGTAGGAGGTATCAAAATGAAAAATGAGATGCTTGCCATGATCCTGGCCGGTGGCCGAGGCAGCCGTCTGCATGAGCTGACCAAAAAAGTCGCCAAGCCGGCAGTTTATTATGGCGGTAAGTACAGAATCGTCGATTTTCCGCTCAGTAACTGTGCAAACAGCGGCATCGATGTAGTAGGTGTCCTGACACAGTATGAATCTGTTCAGCTGAACAGTTATGTGGCACAGGGTGGACGTTGGGGACTCGATACCAACGAGAGTGGTGTGTTCGTTCTTCCTCCGCGTGAAAAAGCCGATGAGGCTCTTGATGTTTATCGCGGAACGGCAGACGCTATCTCCCAGAATATCGACTTTATCGATAATTATGATCCGGAATATCTGCTCATCCTTTCCGGCGATCACATCTACAAGATGGATTATTCCAAGATGCTTGATTTCCATAAAGAGAACAAAGCAGACGCCACCATCGCGGTCATCCCGGTGCCGATCAAAGAAGCAAGCCGTTTCGGTATCATGAACACCGACGGAAACGGTCATATCGTGGAATTCGAAGAAAAACCGGCTAATCCCAAGAGCAATCTGGCTTCCATGGGTATCTATATCTTCACCTGGAAGACGCTCCGCCGCCTTCTGCTTGCAGATATGAAGAGCAGCGAATCCAGCCACGATTTCGGCAAGGATATCATTCCTACACTGCTCGGCGAGGGCAAGACTCTTATGGCCTATGAGTTCCAGGGATACTGGAAAGATGTAGGAACCATCGATTCTCTGTGGGAAGCCAACATGGACCTTCTGCACAGAAAGACTGAGCTCAATCTGTCTGATCCGAGATGGAAAATCTATACCGAGGATGTCACGACACTTCCGCAGTATATCGGACCTGACGCAAAGATCAGCACCGCTTATATCAACCAGGGCTGTATCATCGAAGGAGAGGTTACCAACTCTGTTCTGTTTACCGACGCTAAGGTCGGCAAAGGGGCAAAGGTCATTGAGAGCGTCCTGATGCCGGGAGCAGTAGTCGAAGAAGGCGCGGTCGTTACCAGAGCACTTGTCGCGGACGGCGTCCGTATCGGCAAAGGTGCGGTGGTCGGAAGCGCGGACAGCGAGAACATTCTTCTTGTTGCGAAAAAAGTAAAGGGGGTAGAGTAAGATGGCAAGAGCATTTGGTATTATCGCATCTTCGAT
>CADCPK010000376.1 GCA_902803215.1 uncultured Lachnospiraceae bacterium | reverse complement strand
CTATGGTATTCGTGACGAACTGATCGAGTATGGAATCAAGGAGACGAAGGGGCACAAATTCGTCGAGCAGTTCTCGGATGAAAAACACTGTGACTTCATCTACCGCATGATCGAGAAGCGCCGCATTCCAGGCCAAAAACTGAAGGCCTTGGCCTTCTGTCGTGACATCTCCCACGCGATCCGCATGGCCCAGGCCATGGAGGATTACTATCATACCCAGTACCTGACAGGGAAAAACTCGGTGGGCGAGCGTGTGCGCGCCTACAAGGACTTGCAGGACGACTCCGCCAATCTGGAGATCCTGTTCACCGTTGACATCCTGAACGAGGGTGTCGATATCCCGGGCGTAAACATGGTCCTGTTCCTGCGGCCGACAGATTCCCAGACGATCTTCATCCAGCAGTTGGGCCGCGGCCTGCGCAATTACGAGGGCAAGAAATACGTCACCGTGCTGGACTTCATCGGCAATGACTACAAGCGCAGCGTCCAGATTGCCTTCGCGCTGGGCAGCCTGTCCGAGAACTTCGTGGTAGAAAAGAAACTGATCGCCAGCCTGATCGAAGATGATTTCACCAGCATCGGCCTGAAGGATTATGGCGTGGAGATCCACCTGGACGACCTGAGCAAGAAGGAGATCCTGTCCTACATCGACGAGGTAAATTTCAACACTAAGACCTACCTGCAGCAGGACTACCTGAACTTCAAGAAGTACATCAACGCGGCCAGGTACCCGCAGCACGTGGATTACCTGAACAATGACTACGCCCCGGACCTGATCAAGTTTTTGCAGTCCAAGATCGGTGGCCACAAGAATATATCCTATCTGGGCTTCCTGCAGGGCATCGGCGAGCCGGAGTTGCCGTCCTTCAACGACCGGCAGGAGAAATTTATCAAGTACGTTTCCGATATGCTGCCCATCGTGCGGCCTTACGAATACCTGATGCTGCAGGCGTTGATCCTGCACGCCGGCAGTTGTGAACTGGCCGAGGTCATCCGGTATGTCCAGATCAATGTGCGGTCCTATGACCAGCGGGCATTTGACCATGCCCTGCACTACATGATGGCCACGGGTTACTTTGCCCAGGAGGACAACACCCTGTCCTTGCACGACATCCGGCTGGACGTCGAATTTGACGAGTACATGCGCGACCTTCTGGAGTATGGTCTGGGCAGATATGATGTCGATTTCAGCGATGCTAGTCCAGATGAGGTTTTCCACCTCTGGGCGAAATACCGCAAGGAGCAGGTACAACAGCTCCTGCTGAACAACCCCAAGGACATCATGAAGGGCACCGCCATCTACGACGGCGTCGGCTACGCTTACGTAACCGTCATCAAAGACAACAGCACCAAAGAAGCTCTGAAATACGCCGACGGCTATATCGACCAGAACACCTTCCAGTGGGAGACCGTGGCGAATGTCAGCGACAAGGAGCTTACGGCGCTGAAAAACACTTCCCGGATGCACATCTTCGTGCGCAAGGTCGATAACGAGGACGGCATCCAGCTTCCCTTCACTTACATCGGGTCCGGCAAAATGGAGTACATCGAAGGATCGAAGAAGGAGAACGGAGCACACCTGTTTAGGATCCCGATGAAAGCCAAGGCACCAGAGGATATATACTTTGACTTTAGGTTGCCGGGGTGAGGGGGAAGGGAAAAAGCTTGTTACTCAACTAATTCTGATAAAAAAGCAAGGGGAGAAAACATATGAAAACTATCAGAAGAAGTATATGCATGCTGCTGATCACTACCATTCTAGTGACTTTTGTGGGCTGTGCGCAGGAAACAGCTGACAACAAGGCAAACACGGAAGAAAATAGTGTAGTTGCTGAGGTACAAAAGGATACAGAACCTTCTTCTACTCCGGAAAATGTAGATCAAGAACAAAAAGAATCTGCTGAGGAAACAGAGCAGTCGGGGACAGAAGATGTAGAAGTAAAAGCTGAATCTACAAGTAATCAGAATAATCCTGTCGGATCAACAGGAAATGAAGAAGAAAGCCAAGCCGAAGGAAATACCACAGAAGATGAGGAGTCAAAGGATACGTTATCCGAAGAGACTCGGACAACTGTTAATATGGTAAACTATCTTAGATTCTTGGCTTGTCAGATTAGTGTGGGGAAACGAGATCAGCTCTTCTTAGAAGGAGTATATGATTCATTTGATAATATCAACCCGGAATTAGTAGACACGGAAACCAGTGATCAAATCCAAAACCTTATGGATGCGGTTCATGGATATCGGATGATTTCTGTAAAGAGGAATCGAATTGAGTATATTTTCGAACAAGCGAAAGCAAGAGCAATCATGGCGGCTATACCAAGTCCATCACAGATTTTTACAACGATTGGGAATGGACATTCGGCCGAGTTGGCAAAAGGTCTTGCAAATTTGAACCCCGTAGCAACGGTTGTATCTATGACTGCATTTTCGGCAAGAAACTATGCTTTTGCAATCTCTGAGGCTGATTTGGCATTCATAAAGGATGGATGGGAACTTGATGACGCAGAAGCAGACGTGATGCATGAAAGCACCAAGAATGCCTTGAGTTACATGTTTTCTATGGTCGAGAAGTACAGTATCCCTGGAAACTATGCATTAAGCGAGGAGGATATCAAGAGCTTTATTGAAAAGGCGGGAAAGCCAGATGAGGAGATAGAGGCCAAAATAGAATGGCTTGCAAAAAACGAAGATAGATATTCGTTTTTTGGCCCATATTGGCTGGAAATGACGAGCGACTATTACAAAATAAAGAATTATAGCGAATGCCTTAAAGCAATCAGTCAATATGAAAAAGTATCAAACGAGAAGGCTTCTGATGAAGAGAATTCATACCAATTATTCCGGCTTGATACTGATTATGCAAGATTACTGCCCATGGCCATTTTTTCTGCTAAACAAGTAAAGAGCAACGCAGAATACGAAGAGATGGCAAAAGAATACTGCAATGAGATATTGGAGAATACAGGGGATAAAGATTGGGATTTGCGTTACTTTGTTGCGCAGACCTATATAGAACTCTATGCAATGACAAAAAAAGCAGGGTATCTTAAGAATGCTTATGAGATTGTTTATGAAAATGTTTTGAACCTTATCGATGAGCAGAAAGCATTAAATGAATCTTATTTAGGTAAGGTTCAGGAGATCGATATATCGAAGGGGATGTCTAAGCTACAAAAAGAAGAAGCAAAGAAGTATAACAAGACAGTTAATGCTGAACGAGCAGTTGCTCTGCCGCCAGTTAGTAATGCATTATATTTGAATTGTGAATTATTGTTTGCTCTTGCAGAAGAAACTGAGATTACTGAAGAAGAAAAAACAAAAATCGAAAGGATACTTCATCCAAAAGGGGATCAGGTCTTTTTAACTAAAGCAATTGATGATCGTTTTTGGTTCAAAGAGACGCCAGCAGAACTCAACAGCGCAGGCATTAGTGTAGACTTTAATGGGGAGAGCTTTTCCATTCCGGCGGTGTTTGTATCGGATCAGTCCAGCATTATTGTATCTGTAAAGGGAGATAATAAGACGATCAGGCTTGATGACTGGACTGTCGAAGAAGTAAAAAGACCTAAGAAGGCCCAGGATTGCGCTGAGTTTACAGTGACTTACATGAGTAAGGCGGGAGATAAACATAAGTTTAAAGCAGGCGAGGTTGTGACAATTTCTGTAGTACCAAATACAGCGCATTCTGAAGAATGCTATGTGTTTACCTATAATGTTGTAGAAACAAAGAAGGCTGGCGTTTTGAAGAGTATTAAATTTGAACGAGTGGAGAACTGATCTACCAAATGCATAGGGGCTGCGTAATTGTACGTAATGCATTGTCTCCATAAAATACTAATCAAACAAAAGGTGTGGCATCTGGGGAGAGTGCCTGGGAAGGAGCAATCTATGGATGCTAAAGAAACTATTAAGAAGGTCTCAAAGAAGATTTCCGAAAAGGTGCCTAAAAAGATAACTCAAGAAGATATCATGTCTCTCTTGGATTCTTTGTATTCAAAATCACTTAACGGAATTCCTGGAGTCAGTCCGAGTGTTGATGACATGGCGAATGACTACTTGCGAAAAAACCTGGATCCCGTGCATGCTGCGAAAGCAATGATTAATAATCAAGTTATAAAGTGCTCAACTTCGGGCTTCTTAACAGGTTTTGGCGGAGTAATAACACTCCCCGTAAGTATTCCTGCAAGCATTTCAAGCGTGCTTTATGTTCAAATGAGAATGATTGCTTGCACTGCCCGCTTGGGTGGATATGATTTGAAATCTGATCAAACACAGACATTCATCTATGCTTGCTTAGCGGGTGTGGCAGTCAACCAATTTGTAAAGCAGTTTGGAGTGAAGCTTGGTACAAAAGTTGCAACCAAAGCAGTGGAGAAGATACCAGGAAAAGTATTAACCAAGATCAACCAAATGGTCAGTTTTCGGCTGATTACCAAATTTGGAGAAAAAGGATTGATTAATCTTGGGAAAATGATTCCTGTTGTTGGTGCTTTTGTTGGTGGAGGCCTTGATTACGCAGAAACAAAAGTTATAGCTGGGCGTGCATACAAGTGGTTTATTGAAGGTGACTATACTGCTGAAAATAATGAAGAGGATCAAATAATCGATATTTCAGAGGAAGAGATCACTGAGGTTCAGCCTTCGGAGGAAGTAACCTCCGAGAAGCAAGAAAAGGAAGAATAAGATTCATTATCAAGGCATCGGACAGTCCCAAAGATTCCTGTTTTCCTCTGGGACGAAGTAAGAAGATTGGGAGAGGATCCCTATGAATATCCAAACCGTACAAATCATTTCTAAAAACATTTGCTATGGCCCGGAGCCAAAAGCAACAGACGAAGTAGAACAACACTTGACGATCTCCGCATCGGGGCGCGTCTGGTTCTCAGCGAGAAATTATGAACAGTACTTGGCTGGAAAAGGGTTCTGCCGCAGAAAACAGGTCAACATTGGTCCATGGAAAGCAGGATTCCTTTTGCAGTTGGTAGGCGCAATGGGAGAAAAGCCCCGTGTTACGGATTGTGGCACTTACGATGTTACACTTTATGATCAGAGTGGGGGAAAGAAAAAAACCATATCTGGATCCTTGATCGACGAGGCAGAGGTTCCATTGTATGGTTCTAAAACATCCCTGACCAGACTGATCAGGAGATATGTTCCTGTATATGGCCTGTGGGTCTTTAATGGGAGCCTGTCTCCGGATTATGAGGGGAAAAAAGCGATCCATTTGTTCTGCAAAAGATGGGAAGAGCTTCTTTCTTCCGGGGAACAGGCGGAGAATGAATTTGCATATTCTCTTGGCGAGGAGTGTGAGGAACTTGGCTTTCAAATGGACACTGCGAACGAGTTTAGCAAACGGTATCCAGGGTGTTTTAGTATAGGCAATACCGAGATCGATAAAAAGATCAACGCTATGGATGACGTTGATCTGCTGGGCTCTGCGGTGTTTTCTCAGTGGCGTTACCTGACACACTGGGCATATATGCTTACCTTGAATGAAAAAACGGTCCATTGGTTTTTGCTGGTTCTGGACCGAATGAAAGAATTGACGAGAAGTAAATAAGGAGTCTCACCCATGAAAAAGCTTTACCCCCTCATCCTGGGCATCACCCTCATCCTGGTCTCCACCGCCTGCAGTCGGGGTGGGTCCAATGTATTCAAGGGGCAGGCGCTGATCCTGCGCAAAACGACAGAGTCTTTCGTTGAATATGATGATGAAGGCGAGGAGGTCTATAAGGATACGGCGGTGTCGAAGTATATCAACACCTATAACGAAAAAGGACTTATGGAAGCCGTCAGCTCCGAGGAGAGAGAAATTCGGCGTTTCACCTATCAATATGATGAGAAAGGCAGTCCCACCTCCATTTCCTTCGGCATGCTTGGTGAAGACATGGCATTCCCGATCCAGAATACCTATGAGGGGAACGTGGTCAAGGAAGCGCAGGTCGATGTGGGACCATTGGCTGCGGAGTTGGGGGAGGATCCGAGTTCCTGGAGTGCTGATACCTGTGCGGCGGTGAACGCTGTGGTCAGTGCGCTGGAGAACTGTGTCAATTATCAGGATGCCAGGATCACGCTAGTGGGCTGTGACGCGTATTGTGTTCGTGCCGGCGGGGTTACTGTCGAAAAGTGCACGCTGCAGCCTGGCTACCGCTTGAAATATGAGCTTCATAAAAACGAAGATGGAACCAGCTGGGACAAGACGACCTATAGTGGCAGCTTTGATTCATTCACGCGGAATGAGTATGACGCGATGGGCCGGCTCAGCGGATACGAGGTGCCGGGCAACATGGGTCTCCAGAAACTGATGTATACCGAGACGAAGGATGCGGCAAGCGGCCGTACGGTATATCAGGCGTCTAGAAGCGTGATTGCGGTGCGTTATGAGTTTGAAAAGGACAAGATGGTGCTCATGAACTATGCTTTGACCGATGCGGGCGTCAACCAGACCACCACCTATACGGACGACGGGCAGATCGCCACGTATGAACAGTATTCTGACGGGCATCTGCGTACGCGGGAAACCTACGAATATGGACACAAATGATAAATTACGGCCGTTCCTGATCGCCGAGATCCTTAAGGGAAGGACGGACGAGGAGCACAGCCTGACCACCGCCCAGATCTGCCAGATCCTGAAGGAGGAGTATGGCCTTGAGACCTTCCGGACGACGGTGAAGGCGGATGTGGAGCTGCTGCAGCGGGCCGGGATGAGCATCCAGGTCATCCGGTCGTCGCAGAACCATTATAGTTTTGTGGACCGGGCCTTCGACACGGCCGAGGTCAAGATCCTGATCGACGCAGTGCAGTCGGCCAAGTTCATCAACCAGGCCAGGAGCAACCAGCTGTCGGCGAAACTGTATCAGCTGGCCGGGCCCTTCGAGGGCCAGAAGCTCAAGCGCAACCTGATCGTCGACGGACGGTACAAAGGCGTGGGCGAACAGATCCTGCGCACCATCGATCAGATCAACGAGGCGATCAATTCCGCTGCCAAGCTGCGTTTCCAGATGATGAAGTATTCAGCAGCGAAGGAACAAGTGCTGCACAATGAGGGCGAGTATTACGTGTTTTCACCCTATTCCCTGGTCTGGGACGGGGACTTTTATTACATGGTGGGCTGGTCGGAGAAGTACCGGTCCATCGGCAGCCACCGGGTGGACCGCATGAAGGTGCCCGAGGTCCTGAAGGACCCGGCGGAGCCCATGCCCTTCGGCTTCAACATCAACACCTATATCAACACCATGTTCCGCATGTACGATGCCCCGCGGGCCGATGTGGAGCTTCTGGTGGAGGACGGGCTGATGGACGCCATG
>CADCPK010000375.1 GCA_902803215.1 uncultured Lachnospiraceae bacterium | reverse complement strand
GATACGTCCCCATTTACTCAAAAAGATACGTCCCCATTTACTCAAAAAGATACGTCCCCATTTACTCATTTCAGCTTACTTATCACCAGCCCGTAATTCTCCCTCCTGTGCGGCACCGTGCAGTTTGAGCAGTCTTTGATCCCTTTCTCGGTGTACCTGAAGTTTCCGCCGCACTCTCTTCCCTTAGCGTACAGCGGGCAGTAGCAGAACAGGCAATTGAAGTCCTCGGGGTCCACGCCTTTGTGGCAGGGGAAGTACTCGCATTTTTCGTGGCGGAAAAATGAATAGTTTTTCTGCTCCGTGTCTTTTTTCATTCTTTCTCCCTTTTTTCGTCTATGTAATCCCTCAGAAAAGCGAACATGGCCTGCATTTCCTCTTTTGTGCCTATGGTGATGCGAAGATAGTTATCGATCCGCGGTTTTTTGAAGTAGCGGACGTAGATCCCGTGTTTTTTCAGGGCGAGGAACAGGTCTTCGGCAGGGATACTCTCGTGGCGGGCGAAGATAAAGTTTGCTTTGGAGTCGCCGAAGGTGAATCCGAGCGAACGCAGCTCCTGTTTTGCCCACTCTCTCACCTCGACGATCTGCCGGCAGGTTTTTTCGAAGTAAGCTTTGTCCTTCATCGCCGCGGCTGCGCAGGCGATCGCTGTGCGGTTCATCGTGTAGGAGTTGAAGGAATATTTGACGTCGTTCAGATATTTGATCAGTTCCGGGTTTGCCATTGCGAAGCCGACGCGCATGCCGGCCATCGACCGGGATTTGGAGAAGGTCTGTACGACGATCACATTGTCGTATTTGTCGATGAGGGGAAGCGCCGAGGTCCCGCCGAAGTCGACGTAGGCTTCGTCCACGATGACGATCACGTCCGGGTGGCTGCGGATGATCTCTTCTACCCTTTCAGCCGGCATTTCTATTCCTGTCGGTGCGTTGGGGTTGGGGAAGATGATCCCGCCGCAGTCGAGGGCGTAGTCTTCCGGTCTTATCTCAAAGTTTTCGTCGAGCGGGATCTGCCTGTAGGGAACCCGGAAAAGCTCTGCCCAAACATCATAGAAAGAATAGGTGATGTCCGGGAACAGGAGCGGTTTATCTGAGTTGAAGAAGGTCATGAAGCACATGGCGAGCACGTCGTCCGAGCCGACTCCGACAAAGACTTTGTCGTCCGACAGGCCGTAATATTCCGCGATCGCGTGTACGATATCCGTCGATGCGGGGTCCGGGTAGAGCCTGAGTGTGTCGGTGTCGAATCCTTCCAGGATCTTTTGCACGCCCGGGGCAGGCGGATAAGGGTTCTCGTTTGTGTTAAGTTTGATGATGTTTTTTTCTTTTGGCTGTTCTCCCGGGGTGTACGGGGTGACCGTCCTTATGTTCTGCATCCATTTTTTCATGATCTTTTCCCTTCTATAAAAAAGACAGCTTCCGGAGCCCGGCAGCTGTCCTCCTTTTGTGTTAAAGCTGATTCAAAAAGGCAAATGGTTCGTCGTCTGCGAGGAAGTGCATGAGCATGTATGCGCAGAGAAGCGCCACTTTTTCTTCGCGCAGGATGCGGCGGACTTCGTCTTTGTCTGCGATGACTACTTCGATCTCTTCGGAGGCTTCTTCTGCGGCGTTGCTGATCGTTCCGTCGGCGTAGCCGAAGACTGTTGCGCAGGATTCGTCGGTCAGGCCTATTGTTGTGAAGTAGGGTTTTTGATAGCCTTCCTGTACCGTGATGGGATGCAGGGTGAGGCCGGTTTCTTCGTACATTTCACGGACAGCGCCTTCGTGGTAGCTTTCGCCCGGTTCGACGAGGCCTGCGGGGAATTCGTAGATGTAGTCGGCGATGGAGTAGCGATATTGTCTGATGAGGACCACTTTGTCATGGTTTTCGCCGTAGACGCTGTATATTACTACGCCGTCGGGGTTGTTTTGGCCCGTCACGGCTTTCAAGGTTTCTGTAGTTTTTGCGCGGGAGGCCACGAAGTAGCTGACAGGAGTGTCGTGTACGCTGGTGGCATCCATATGGTAGAGGTTGACGAAGCGGTTGTCTGTGAGTTTTTCAATATGGTTGATCTTGCCCAAGGTGGTCTCCTTCTTTTTAATATTCAGACTCGAATACAGTATTCTATTTATCAATTTTTGCGATTTTCACTATATCATATTTTCTTTCCTCAGTAAAGAGATTGATGGGCGGGGGATTGGGGGATTGGTGATGTTACGATTCAAGGCCCGAGCGATTACACCCCGCAACGGACCGCAGCCCCGGGGCACATCAGATGGTGAACAGGTGCCTGCTGTTCCTCAGAGCCAATCCGCCAAGATGAACTAGGGCCGCCGCTCAGGAGAGCCTTCGCGGCTAAGTTCATCTAGGCGTCTTGTCTCTTCGGGCAGGCACAACAGTTCACCATCTGATGTGCCCCGGGGCTGCGGTCCGTTGCGGGGTGTAATCGCTCGGGCCTTGAATCGTAACTGTACGTTTTCGTGGCCGGGGGCGTGCAGCCGGAAGGTTGTCGTCGTTAGCCTATGTTTTAGTTAGTGCTACTGTTAGTCAGTCTGCAGAATACCGGGAGATTGAGCGCAGAAGTTCTGTGGACTCGGGGGTGATCGACAGTTCTACCGGAGTGCCGTTTTCGGCGAAGTACAGGATGCATCGCCTGTTTTGATCTTTACGGGTGTATTCCAGGACATTTGTTCTGATGTTGGTTGCATACTCATGGGTGGCAGTTATGCCCTCTTTTGCCAGGATTTCTGCGTATTCATCCAATGTTTCTGCTTCCGTGTTGATGTACCGTGCAGTGAGGGTTGGAGTGATTCCGCCGGTGGCGGTTCCTGTGTATTCGCAGATGTACCCCTGATCCTGTTCCTCGGTTGTCAGGGGACGCTCGGTCAGGCCGAGGGGAAGAGTCAATAATATATCCAGTTCTTCGATCGTGGCAAATGTTAACGTGGGGAGCGCGTCCATCATTTCTTCACCGGCAGATTCTTCTTCGTAGTACTCGCCTGTCTCTGATTCGATCATATTCTCTCCTCTGTCGGCGGCTGTTTCTTCCCCAGAGGCACCGTTCGCTTCGGAATCGAATGCCATGATAGAATCAATTCTGTCGCTTTCCTCCTCAATATCTTTCGCTGTTTCCGATGCCTCTTCTGTGAGACCGTATTCCGAGGCAGTTTCGGCTGCTGCATTATCTTCTGCATCGATTTCGTACGCTGCGCTGTATTCTGCTTCAGCTTCGTCCATCGAGTCGTATTCCGCGGCGATTTCCTCCATAGGTTCGTACTGTGCTTCGACTCCATTCGAAGAGTCGATCCCTTCGGTTGTTCCGAGAGCTTCAGGTACAGCATCAGCATTCATGGCGGCTGCGGGTGACTCCTGGGCCTGACTTTCGTATGCAGCTTCTTCTTTCGGATATGTTGACGTTAAATTCTGAGCCACATCGGCAGATTTTTGTCTCATGTTGAGGGTTATGGCTGCGGTTGCGATGATGAAGAAACCGGCGGCTGCTGTCAGGATGCCCTGCAGGTAACGCCGTTTATTTGGTTTATTGTACCGGATGTCGTCTCTCCCCGCGGGTCTGTCTTCCAATCTGCTTTCGATTACCTGCCAATTATCAGGAACTCTGCGAGCCGGTGTCTGCTCTTTTTGGTCTGACTTTTCCGTGAGGCCGGCTTCTATTCTGTCCCACAGGGCGGGGGTATTCTCATGTATGTATTTTCTGTATTCTTCTTCAAAGTGCTTCATAGCCGCACCTCCTCAGTTTGCTTATTGCCTGTCTGTAGCGCCAGGTCACTGTTCCCATAGGAATTCTGAGTATTTCTGCGATGTGTTTAAATGTCAGATCTCCTATCACTTTCATGTGAACGACCTCGCGTTCTGCGGGAGTGAGGCTGTCCAGTGCTGTGGCAAGGGACATGTCTTCGATCACTTCGTCGTATCCTTTTTCGATTTGAGGATCTGCATCGATCTGCGTTCCCATCTCCTGAGGTTCCAACGGGACTTCGCGTCCGCGGCTCCGCAGATGATCAAGCGCCATATTCCGTGCGATGACGGTCATCCATCGTTTGTGGCCGCCTCCCGGGGTATACCTCTCGCTGAGGTCCCACAGCTTGATAAAGAAATCCACCGTGATATCTTCGGCATCCTGGTAGTTTCCGGTGATGCCCAGAAGAAGGTGGAAGATGTATGCGTTGTATTCTTCGTATATTTCTTTCAGCGCATTTTTGTCGCCGTTTCGAATGCGGTGCATGCATTCCTCAAATCTGTCGTTTTCCATATTGTTCTCCATATGTTGGGAAAACACACGGGGACGGTCCTTTTGTGTTCGATAAAGACAGGGGACGGTTCTCTGTCTTGAAAAACGCAAGACAGAGAACCGTCCCCTGTCTTTACCCTGTCTTTATCGAACACAAAAGAACCGTCCCCGTGTGTTTTTGCATCAGTAATTCTGTCCTTCCAGCCTTCTCACCAGATAGGCCATTTCCTGACGGTATTCGTCGTCAAGCGTCATTTCTTTCAGGATTCCGCTCAGGTGTTCGAGGGAGGAGTCTCCTTTGTATTCGCTGTCTTTCAGGATAAGGGCGAATTCTGCGGCGGCAGCGGCGAACCTGAATTCGTCGTTGGGGGTTTCGGTATAAACTTCTTCTGTTATCGGATAGTCTTTTTCGGAAGCGGTTGCTTCGCCCGGCTCTTTGTAGCGGACGAACAGGGTCGCGTATTCCGATGTGTATGCGTTTTCGGTTTCGGGCTTTGTCTGATCCTGATATTTGAGTGTTACGGCCTGGGCGCTGCCGGTGGGGACCAGTTCGTACAGTGCTACCACGCTGTGGCCGGCGCCGATCTCGCCCGCGTCTTTCGTGTCGTCGCGGAATTCGTTCGCCATCATCAGGCGGTTTTCATAGCCGATCAGGCGGTAGGAGTTGACTTTATCGGGGTTGAATTCCACCTGAAGCTTGACATCGTCTGCCACAGTCAGCAGGGTGGAGCCCATCTCTTCGACCAGCACTTTCTTTGCTTCGAGGAGAGAATCGATGTAGGCGTAGTTGCCGTTTCCGCAGTCGGCCAGGCGTTCCATGTTGTCGTCCCTGTAGTTGTACATGCCGTACCCCAGGACTGACAGATAGATGCCGGTCTCTTTCTTTTCTGTGATCAGTTTTTCCAGCTGATCCGGCTCTGATATGCCGATGTTCAGGTCGCCATCGGTCGCGAGGATCACGCGGTTGTTTCCGCCTTCGATGAATCCGCGTTCTGCGATCTCGTATGCACGCTGGATGCCGCCTTCGCCGTAGGTGCCGCCGCCTGCTTCGAGGTTTTCGATGGCGTCGCGGATGGTATCTTTGTCATCGCATTTTACGCGGTCGAGAACGGTCTCTACGCCGCTTGCGTATGTCACGATCGATACCGTGTCTTCCTCGTCAAGATTGTCCAGGAGCGCCAGGAAAGATTTCTTTAACAGCGGCAGTTTGTTGTCGTCCAGCATCGAGCCGGATACGTCGATCAGGAACACCAGGTTCTGCTGCGGGATTTCCGAAAGATCGATGTCCTGTGTTTTCAGGCCGAGGAAGAGGAGCTGATGTTCGCTGTTCCACGGGCAGGGGGCGACGATCTTTGTGACGCCGAATTTTTCGTCTCCTTCGGGTGCGTTCAGATCGTAGGAGAAGTAATTGATGAATTCCTCGGCGCGGACCGCATCTGCATGAATATAATCCGGGGAGTATCCGTATTCGATCATCCGGCGGACATTCGCGTAGGAAGCGGTGTCCACGTCGGCGGAGAAGGTGGAGAGGGGCTCACTCTGTACGAGGCAGAAGGGGTTTTCTTCCACGGGCTCATACTTCTCCTCATCAAACATTTCGCTGTCGTCATAATAATCAACCGTGTACTCCGGATCGACTATATACTCTCTCTTGTATGCTGCTGTTGCGTTGGCGGTTGCAGCAGGAGCAGCCATATCATATTGTATATCGTAATCTGCAGCTTCTTCCGCCGGCTCGATTTCCGGGAGCCATTGTTCAGTCGGCTCACCTGTCACCGGGTCAACTTCGGGAAGATTTTCATCAGGTGCCGTATCCTCCTGTATAGGCATAGTTCCGTCTTGCATTGCTTCTTTTCCTGTCAGGACCACTCCCGATAACAGGACGATCACCGCTAATATCGTTGAGATGATCTTCATTAAAAATGTCGTCATTTTGCTCACCTGTCCTTTCTTTTTGTATTATTATGAATCTGTTTTTCCGGTTTTTTGTTTTCATTAGATATACGTCAGGACAGTCTGTTTTTTATGGGGGTAAAACAAATATTTTTTTCTTTTTTTTACAGTTCCGCCGCCGGGATCAGCCCCCGCCTGTATTTTCCGGGTGTAACCCCTTTGTATTTGCGAAATGTCCTTATAAAATAGCTCAGATCGTTAAACCCGCTGCTGTAAGCCACCTCGGTGACCGGTTCCTCCGTGGTAACGAGCTTGAAGCAGGCCTGCTCTATCCGCTGCCTGTTCAGGTAGTCCATGGGAGTCTGGTGTGTCATCTCGGAGAAGAAACGGCAGAAGTACCTGGGCGACATGGACACGGCTCCGGAAAGATCGGAGAGGCTGATCTGCCCGGCGTAGTTTTTTTCGATATAATCCACAACCATCTTGAGCTGCATGATCTTTCGGTAGTCTCTCCCTGAGCGGACAATACTTTCCAGGTAATAGTGTTTTTCGTAGACGAGGCCGAAAAAATGATAAAATTGTCCGATTACCGTCATCTGGTAGCCGTCTTTTTTCTGCGTAAACGCTTCAAATATGTCGCCGACCGTTTTTACGGCATCTGCCTGTTCTTCTGTAATATGATGAAACACTTTTATCTCTCCGCCCAGTATCTTTTGGATGTAGGGTGTGATCTCGGTAAAGCCTCTGAGAAGGGAGCTGAGATCGAACACGATGCACTGGTACACGCAGCCGTCCTCAGGGATTCCTGAATGCAGGACACCTCCGTGTACAAAGATGATCTCTCCTTTTTTGGCCCTGAAGCTCTTCTCATCCAGTGTGACCAGCAGAGCGCCTTCAAGTACGCGGATGATCTCGAACTCGAGATGCCAGTGGTAGATCATGACATAGCGTGGATGGTCGGCGTCGACATGATGAAATTCGAAGGGAAACTCATATGTGCCGCGCGGCCGGTTTTCGTTTCGCTGCGGATCATGCATTTCTTGTCTTCTCCTGTAAGTCAAAGGTAACCGGCAATCCGCTTCGCTGCCTGCCGGTAAAAAAGTGAATATTGTACTGTTTTTTATCATTATAGAACAAGACATACCCGATGCACAAGGGTATAATTGTTTTATCATCAATAAACAGGCCGGTTTGGATACATCCGACACGGCCTGCATACGTACTTTTATTATCATTAATGGAGGTAATTTCAAAATGGGTGACAGCAGAAAACTCATCGGCGGCCGTCCGGTAATCGGTATCCGCCCGGTAATTGATGGTCGTAAAGGACCGCTCGATGTAAGAGGATCTCTTGAGGAGCAGACAATGGGCATGGCTCTCAAAGCCAAAAAGCTCTATGAAGAAAACCTTCGCTACGGCGACGGCACACCGGTAAAGGTCGTTATTTCTGATACCACGATCGGCCGTGTTCGTGAGAGCGCTGCCTGCGCTGAGCAGTTCAAGAAGGAAGGCGTCGATATCACTCTTACCGTTACACCGTGCTGGTGCTATGGTTCCGAGACAATGGATATGGATCCCAACACCATCAAGGGCGTATGGGGACTTAACGCTACAGAGCGTCCCGGCGCTGTGTATCTTGCTTCTGTTCTTGCTACCCATGCACAGAAAGGCCTTCCGGCTTTCGGTATCTACGGAAAAGATGTGCAGGATGCTGACGACGAAGTTATTCCGGATGATGTCACCGAGATGCTTCTTCGCTTCGGCCGTGCTGCAGTAGCTGTTGCTTCTCTCCGCGGTACTTCCTATCTGCAGATCGGTTCCGTCACCATGGGTATCGGCGGTTCCATCATGGATCAGGATTTCATCGAGTCCTACCTTGGCATGCGTGTTGAGTCCATCGACGAGGTCGAGATCATCCGCCGTATGAGCGAAGGCATCTATGACGAAGAGGAGTTCAAGAGAGCTCTGGCATGGACCAAAGAGAACTGCAAAGAGTGCTTCGACAAGAACCCCGAGTGGATCCAGAAATCCCGCGAAGTCAAGGATGAGCAGTGGGAGTTCACCGTTAAGATGTACATCATCATCAAGGACCTGATGCGCGGCAACGAGAAGCTCGCTGAGAAATTCCCGGAGGAAGCTCTTGGACACAATGCGATCGCCGGCGGTTTCCAGGGCCAGAGACAGTGGACAGACTTCTATCCGAACTGTGACTATCCCGAAGCTTTCCTTTCCACCACATTTGACTATGACGGTGCAAGAGAGCCCTATACACTGGCTACCGAAAACGACATTCTCAACGGCCTCTGCATGCTGTTTGAGAAACAGCTGACCGGCAGAGCAGCCATGTTCTCCGATGTACGTACCTACTGGAGCGGTGACTCTGTAAAACGTGTCACCGGTTATGATATCGAGGGACATGCAAAGGATGCAGACGGATTTATCCATCTGATCAACTCCGGCGCTTCCGCTCTTGAT
>CADCPK010000374.1 GCA_902803215.1 uncultured Lachnospiraceae bacterium | reverse complement strand
CGCGGCGAAGGACGTGCCGGTGCTTGTCGGAGAGTGGTGTATCTGTAACAAGTATGCTTACCAAATGGACGATGTTATCGGCGGCCCTGAGGAATATAAAAGAGAGCAGGGGAAGAGGTACAGGCAGATCGCCAGGATGCAGCTTGAGGCGTGGAATGATTCCGCGGGCTGGGTCTACTGGAACTATCAGCTCCTCAGAGACAGGAATATTCCGACAGACGAGAGCTGGAAGGAGAGCTGGGATCTTTACCGTTGTTTCAAAAATGGGTGGCTGACGGAAAAAATGATTTGTTCATAAAAAGTTCACGGTACCTGACACCATAAAATTAATTTTATGGTGTCAGGTACCGTGAATTTTATGTGATTATTCCATATACGAAAAGTAGTTTGTGAAGTCTCATAATCGATCATGGATATATATGGCTGATTATGATAAGATATAAAATAGTGTATAAAAAAATCACAAAACCACATTGGACTGAATGAATTCGACAGACCTTGAGGGCCAAAGGCAAGAGTATCTGCCGGATATAGCCGGTGTTTGTTTGGGTATAGTAATGTTTAAAATTATATCTTTCATAGGACTACCTGAATTAATGCGATGATAAAGGAGAAACTGAAATGATCAAGACAGCATTTTTTGACACAAAAGAGTACGACAAAACTTCGTTTGAGCAGCACGGAAGAACCGATGAGATCGAGTACAAATTTCTGGAGACCAAGCTGACGGAGGACACTGCGGAGCTTGCACGGGGCTGCGATGTTGTTTGCGTGTTTGTCAATGATACAGTAAACGATGCAGTGATCGATAAATTGTACAGTTATGGAGTGAAGTTGATCGCACTTCGCTGTGCAGGGTACAATAACGTGGATGTGGAGCATGCTTTTGGAAAAATTCACGTGGTCCATGTCCCGGCATATTCGCCCTATGCGGTTGCGGAGCATGCTGCGGCGCTGCTGCTCACCTCGGTCAGGCGCATTCACAAGGCATATAACAGAACCAGAGATTTTAACTTCTCCATCGGCGGCCTCACCGGTTTCGACCTTCACGGGAAGACAGCGGGCATCATCGGAACGGGGAAGATCGGCCGCATTTTCATTGATATTTGCCGTGGATTCGGCATGAATGTAATCGCGTATGACGCATTTCCCGCGAAGGACAGCGGAATCGAGTATGTGAGCCTCGATGAGCTTTTTGCGAGAAGTGATGTCATTTCGCTGCACTGCCCGCTGACCGCGGATACAAAGCACATGATCAACGAAGAAGCCATTGAAAAGATGAAAAAAGGTGTCGTGATCCTCAATACTTCACGCGGCGCGCTGATCGATGCCGAGGCGCTGCTTGCCGGGATCAGGTCCAGAAAAGTCGGGGCGGCCTGCCTTGATGTGTATGAGGAAGAAGCGGACATCTTCTTCGAAGACAGATCGGGCCATATTCTGAATGATGAGCTGCTTTCCCGACTGATCTCCATGCCGAACGTGATCGTTACGTCACATCAGGCGTTTCTGACAGAGGAAGCCTTGAGTAACATAGCGGAGGCAACTGCCGCAAATATCATGTCCTATTTTACGAACGACGGCATCTGCGACAACGAGCTTTGCTATCGCTGCGGGAAGATTCATGAGTGCCGGAAGGAAAGGAAGGAGCGGTGCTTTTAATTAATGGTGCCTGACACCGTTAACATTATTTTGATGGTTTTTTGCCAAAATGACATGATGTAAAAGAGAAAGGGAAAGAAACAATGCTGAAGACAGCCTTAATCTTTCAAGATCACATGATTCTTCAAAGAGACAAGCTTATTCCCATATGGGGAACCGCAGACGCCGGCTCTCAGATTACGGTAGCTGTGCAGGGACAGACGCAGAGCTGCATTGCGGATGAGGATGGCAGCTGGTGTGTGAAAATCGGCCCGCTTAAGACTTCTTTTCGGGAGTCTGTCAGGATCGCTTCCGGCGACGAGGAGCTTGTTCCGGAAGATGTGCAGATAGGGGACGTTTTCTTGGCGGCGGGACAGTCAAACATGGAATTTCTTATGCGTTATGATGCCGACTTTGCTCAGGAGAAGGAGAAATGCACTAACGAAAACATCCGCTTTTTCGACTATCCCGAGGTTTCTTATCCTGAGCAGATAGGTGAGGCGAATTATGGGAAAAACTATGGTTTCTGGCGTAAGGCGGATCCGGAACAGCTGCAGTGGTTTTCCGGCCCTGCGTACTATTTCGCTGTTACGATTCAGGCACGCTATAATATACCTGTGGGCATTGTGGGCTGCAATTGGGGAGGAACACCTGCATGTGCATGGATGAGCGAAGAGAGTATCAGAGAAGGCGGCGGACAAGTCTATCTGGACGAATATCAGGCAGCGTTAAAAGACCTTGACCTTGCGGCTTACAATGAGCAGTTTCGAGCTAATCCGATGAATTTCCGCGTAGACCCCCTTGCCGATCAGGTCAATGTGATGCTGATGGAGGGAATGGCGTTTCCTGATATTATGGAAAAGCTGGGCATGCCGGCGCCGGATATGTCAAATTTGGATCCTTCGGAATGGATGCCTCCGATGGGACCGAAAAATGAAACACGGCCGGGCGGATTGTATGAGAGCATGCTTTGTAAGGTCGCTCCGTACGGCCTTCGCGGGGTCCTGTACTATCAGGGCGAATCGGACGGCGACGCACATCCGGAGGTGTATTTTACTTTGTTCCCTGCTTTGATCCGGGGCTTCCGTAAGCTTTGGCAGGAGGAGCTGCCTTTCCTGTTTGTGCAGCTTGCACCGTTCAGGCGCTGGATGGCATGCATAGGGAAACCGTATGCCATTATTCGCGATGCTCAGCAGCATGCGGCGGAGACGGTACCGGGTGTGGGTATGGCGGTTATCTCCGATGTCGGAATGGAGTGGGATATTCATCCTAAAAAGAAGAAACCTGTGGGCGAGCGTTTGGCGCTGCTGGCGGAGAATCGTATCTACGGTGCGGATGTGCTTTGCGAGGCTCCGACGCTTTGCAGCATGGCCGTCGAGGAAGGTGTGGTACAGCTGCGCTTTGCCAACGCCGGGACAGGACTTCGGCTTGTCGACCATACACCTGACGGAGCAAAAACCGATCCCGGGCGCCTGGAAGGGTTGCGCCTGTGGATCGACGGCAATGAGATAAACCCGGACGAGCTTGCGGCTGAAGCAAAGGGGGATTCAGTATTTCTGCGCTCTCCACTGATCCATAAAGGACAGGGCAAGGCAGAGCTGGGTATTGGAGACTTTTATCGTATCAACCTGTATAATAGCGCTGAACTGCCTGCACGGCCGGCGCGGGTTTGAGACGTTTACAGATTGTTCACAGTGCGTTAACGGAATCTTTACGGTACCTGACACCATAAAATCAATTTTATGGTGTCAGGTACCGTGAACAAAATATGAACAAAGGAGGATCTGCACATGATCTACAGAGACTTTCAGGGGATGAAGCTGTCGGCGTTGGGGTTTGGCGCCATGCGTTTGCCGGTGATCGATGGGGATGACGGCAGGATCGATGAGAAAGCGGCGATGCGTATGGTGGATACGGCCATGAAGAATGGCATCAACTATTATGACACGGCGTGGGGGTATCATGGAGAGAATTCGGAGACGGTTATGGGGAAAGCCCTGGCACGTTATCCGAGAGACAGCTTTTATGTGGCTACAAAGTTTCCGGGGTATGATCCGTCAAACTGGGGTAAGGTAGAGGAGATTTTTGAACGTCAGCTTGAAAAGCTGGGTGTCGATCACTTTGATTTCTATCTGTTCCACAACGTGTGCGAGATGAACATTGATGCCTATTTGGATGATGAGAAATATGGCATCTACAGCTATCTGATCAAGCAGAAACAGAACGGCCGCATTCGTCACCTCGGCTTTTCGTGCCACGGTGCGATGGATGTGCTGAAGCGCTTCCTGGATGCTTATGGAGATGATATGGAGTTCTGCCAGCTGCAGCTGAACTTCCTGGACTGGACGTTCCAGAATGGAAAAGGCAAGGTGGAGCTTCTTAATGAGAAAAACATTCCGGTGTGGGTCATGGAGCCTCTTCGCGGTGGAAAGCTGGCTAAGCTCGACGCGGAATATGAGGCACAGTTGAAATCCCTTCGCCCGGAAGAGGAGATTCCGGCGTGGGCGTTCCGCTTCCTGCAGAGCATTCCTTCGGTGACGATGATCCTTTCGGGCATGTCCAACGAGGAGCAGCTGGAGAAGAACCTTGTTACATTCGCGGAGGAGAAGAAGCTCAGTGAGGAAGAGATGGCAACGCTTCTTGGTATTGCGGAGAAGATGCTCTCCGTCGGCACAGTGCCTTGTACTGCATGTCATTACTGTGTGAGCCATTGTCCGCAGGGATTGGATATTCCGACGCTGATCTCGTTGTATAATGAGCATGCTTATTCGGGCGGCGGTTTTATTGCCCCGATGGCTCTTAGCGCGCTTCCCGAGGATAAGCTTCCGCAGGCTTGTCTGCAGTGTCGGAGCTGTGAACAGGTATGTCCGCAGCAGATCAAGATTTCTGAGGTATTGGAAGATTTTTCGGCGAAGCTGGGATGAGGAAGGAGTTCACGGTGTCAGGTACCGTTAATGTACCGTGAACGAACTTTGAACAAAAAATGAACGAATAATGCACGCTCTCGGGTTCTGTTAACAGAAAGTTTACAGTGCCTGACACCGTGAACAGGATAAAAAAAGCCCGGACTTTGAAGCCCGGGCTTTACTGATTCACTTTATTTTATTAATTATTGCAAATTGCTTACTGTGTTCCTGATTAGTAGTACAGATAGTTTGCATTGGTCCAGCCGATGCAGCCGTTCCACTGAGCCATTACCCAGTCGCCCTGACGTGTGCACGGCTGAATAAGAGCACACTCACCGTTCTGCCAACCCATCGGCTGACCTGCGTTTGTGTATCTTACGTTGCCGCCGGGGCAGTCGCGCAGTGTCAGGCAGGAGCTGGAGTCATAATGTACTACACCGTGTACAGTTGCATATACCCAACCTTCCGGGCATCCGTCGTTTCCGCCTGCAATGTTCTCAAGATTCTCATTGTTGATATTTTTAAGTTCGCTCATGGTAATTATCTCCTTTTCATTTATCTGATTTTTTTATTTATCTCTTTAAGTGCTCGCTGTGTGCGAGTTTTTTTATTTGTGAGCTTCATCGTTCTCACAATAAGATATACGCCTGCTGCCCACATTATCCACGAGATTATGATATAGTATATTGCTTGTACGAATATTCACGGGGACATTTGGAACAGAAGGGGGAGACACGCTTTCTGTCCTCGAGAACCGTTCGAGACCACTGAAAAAGTGAGCCACGGGACATGAATCAGGGAACCTGTCTCCTGATTCAATTAACAAAACCCTAACAAATCATTGACAAAACAAAAAAGAACCTCCGCTAAGATTCATCTATCAGCTGAAGAGCTGAAGCAAAAAACGAATTTCATAGAGACAAGATATATGAAGCCTGCATGGCTATTGACGGCGCTGACAAAGATGAAGGGACGGAGAACAGTATGTTTCGGATTTTAGTGGTAGAAGATGATAAGGAGCTGAACAGGCAGGTGTGCAGCTACCTTGGACATAACGGATATGAAGCTGTGGGGTGTCTGACTGCTAACGATGCCTTCAACACTCTGTATAATGATCTGTATGATCTGATCATCTCAGACATTATGATGCCGGGGATGGATGGATTTGATTTTGCACGAACTGTCCGTGAGAATAACAGGGAAATCCCCATTCTGTTCATGACCGCACGGGATGACTTTGCGGCGAAACGTCAAGGTTTTCAGCTGGGGGTGGATGATTATATGGTGAAGCCTGTCGATCTGGAGGAACTGCTGCTGCGCGTTGGAGCGCTGCTTCGCAGAGCGGGTATAGCCCGGAGTCACAGGCTGGAAGTGGGAAGCGTGGTATTGGACATGGATGAGCGCTCCTGCACGATGGACGGGGAAGAAATTTCGCTGACCGTTCGGGAATTCAACATTTTGTTCAAACTTCTTTCGTATCCCAAAAAGACTTTTACCCGCGCGCAGCTTATGGACGAATTCTGGGATGCAGATTCCTCGTCCACGCTTCGGACGGTGGATGTATATATGACAAAGCTGAGGGAGAAATTCTCCGGATGTTCTGATTTTGCGATACAGACTGTTCGCGGTCTTGGCTATAAGGCGGTGATTTTGTGAACAGAGAACGCAGGTTGTTCGCCCTTTGGCGATATGTAATGTTTTTTCTATTGATCTGCTT
>CADCPK010000373.1 GCA_902803215.1 uncultured Lachnospiraceae bacterium | reverse complement strand
TCACAGCCGACCGTCACCGCGGTGCCGCATCCGAAGATCACGAGCATGGCGGTTCCGAGAAATTCCGCTACGATTTTTCTTATCATATTGTTGCTCCTTTCCTTAAAATGATACGGATTTTATGTTGACAGAATTATAACATCTATTTGCCGGGTTTGCAATATTTACAAGACAGGGGACGAACCCCGTGTTATAATACTTCTCAGTAGTGCAAATAATTCCGAAAGGACATGTGCAGACTATGGACAGAGGAAGCTATAAAGCGGATGAGTATGTTCTGGTTGTCGGCGGAGTCAATATTGATATCGGAGGGCAGCCGTTTGGGCGCCTGGAGCCGAAGACGTCGAACCCCGGAGTGATCAGGACCGCGCTGGGAGGTGTGGGGCGGAATATTGCCCATAACCTGAGCCTCCTGGGGAAAAAGGTGGTTTTTCTCACGGCATTCGGAGATGACCTGTATGCCGGACAGATCGAGGGAAGCTGCGCCCGCCTGGGCATTGACATCAGCCATGCGAGGATCGTGCCGGGAGGAAAAACCTCGGCATACCTGTTTTTGAGCGATGAGCAGGGGGACATGGAGACGGCGGTCTCGGACATGCAGATCTGTGAGCAGATCACACCGGAGTACCTGGAAGAGAATCTCTCTCTGATCAAAAACGCAGCGGTGATCGCGGCCGACACGAATATCCCCGAGGAATCTCTGGCCTATCTCACCGGACACGCGGACGCACCGGTGTTTATCGACCCGGTTTCCGTCGCAAAGGCGGAAAAGCTGAGAGGCATACTGCCGCGCATTCACACCCTCAAGCCGAATCTCACAGAGGCCGCGGCCCTGACAGGAGTGCAGATCACGGGAAAAGAATCGTCCCATGAGGCGGCAGAAAAGCTTGTGGAAACGGGAGTGAAGAGAGTGTTCCTCTCCATGGGAGACAAAGGAGTTCTTGCTGCGGACTCCGCAGGGCTTAAAAGATATCCGGGAGCACGGGCAACGGTGAGGAATACGACCGGCGCGGGGGATTCCTTTATGGCCGGTTTGATCTATTCTTATATGGAAGGATTTTCCATGGAACAGACATGCCTGTTTGCATCGGGATGCGCGGCAATGACGATTGAAGCGGAAGAAACGATCAACTCGGAGCTGTCTGCAGAGGCAGTGACGGAATACATAAGGAGGATAGAACAATGAATCAATATCTTGATGTTAAACCGGAAGTAGCGGAAGCGATCGCAAACGGAAAACCCGTGGTGGCACTGGAGTCGACGATCATCTCGCACGGCATGCCTTATCCGCAGAATGTGGAGACAGCGCTCAATGTAGAGCGGATCATCAGAGAGGCGGGCGCCGTCCCCGCGACCATCGCGATCATCGGCGGAAGGCTGAAAGCGGGCCTCACTCCGGAAGAGATCGAGTATTTCGGCAAAAAAGGGACAGCGATCGCCAAGGCATCCCGCCGCGATCTGGCCGTTCTCTGTTCCCGCGGGGAAGATGGAGCCACGACCGTGACGACCACCATGATGATCGCTTACATGGCGGGCATCCGCCTGTTTGCTACCGGAGGAATAGGAGGAGTGCACCGCGGCGCGGAGACGACCATGGACATTTCGGCCGACCTTGAAGAACTGGCAAAGACGCCGGTCATGGTAGTGTGCGCCGGCGCCAAGGCGATCCTTGACCTGAAACTGACGCTCGAGTATCTGGAGACCCACGGTGTTCCCGTGATCGGCTACGGTACGGAGGAGCTGCCCGCATTTTACAGCCGCAAGTCCGGGCTTGGCGTCGACTACAGGATGGACACGCCGCAGGAGATCGCGGCAGCGTTCAAGGCACAGAACGATCTGGGACTCGGCGGCGGAATGCTGGTGACCAACCCTATCCCCGAAGAGTATTCGATGGATCCCGAAGTGATCGGGAAAGCGATCGACGAGGCGATAGCCGAGATGGATAAGCTGGGGATCCACGGCAAAGAATGCACACCGTTCCTGCTGGCAAAGATCAAGGATATCACCGGCGGAGACAGTCTGGATTCCAACATTCAGCTGGTGTATAATAATGCACGTCTTGCGGCGGAGATCGCAGCGGCATACTGCAAAATGTAAACAGTCGTTACCGTCCGCAGTCTGCTGACTGAGAACAGTAACAAGCGGTCCGCACGGCGGACATATGGCCGAGGCAGGAAGCGAAGCGGATTGCCGGCAGCCGATGACTTATTGATCATAAAGAAAGAGAGAATGATAAGATTATGAAAGGCCTGGTACGCATCGCTTCAGCTGTGCCTCGTGTCCACATAGGGAATGTGGCGGCGAATATCGAAGAACATAAAAAACTCCTGCAGATGGCGAAGGACAGACACGCTTCCCTCGCTGTCTTCCCGGAGCTGTCACTCACGGGGTACACCTGTGCGGATCTTTTCTTCCAGCAGACTCTGCAGGAGGATGTAGAGGCAGGGATTGCCGCGCTTTGTGAAGAATGCCCGGCAGGGATGGCTGCGGTTGTGGGCGCACCGGTGAAGATCGGCGGGAGCCTGTACAACTGTGCCGTAGTGATCGCGGACGGAAAGGTATGCGGTATTGTTCCGAAAACGTATCTTCCGAACACCAACGAGTTTTATGAGAAACGCTGGTTTGAGAGCGGCAGAAATACATCTGCTTCCACGGCCGGCAGATACGCGGCACCTTTTGGCAGCCTGCGTTTTATGAGCGCCGACGGGATCAGCTTTGGCATGGAGATCTGCGAGGATCTGTGGTCCCCGCTGCCGCCGTCGACGATCCTTTCTCTCTCCGGCTGTGATATCATCCTCAATCTTTCCGCATCCAACGAGCTCATTGCCAAGAGAGAATACCGGCAGGAGCTGATCGGGCAGCAGAGCGCGAGATGCCTTTGCGGCTATGTCTATGTCTCTGCGGGAAAATCGGAATCGACGACGGACCTTGTATTTTCGGGCCATTCTCTCACCGCTTCATGCGGAAGGATCCTGAAAGAAAATGAAAACTACCTGGAAGATGATTATATGATGGTCTGCGATATCGATATCGACAAGATCCGTGCAGACCGGACAAAAAGCGCCAGCTTCAGAGACGCCGAAGGATTCTGGAAGGAAAAAACGGAGTCGGTCAGAGAAGTCTGTACAGGAACGCAGATGCTTCTTTCGGATGCCGAACAGCCAGGGATCAAAGTGCCCATGCATCCGTTTATCCCCTCGGATGAGCGCGCAAGAAAAGCCCGCTGCGAGCAGATCTTTGCCATGCAGGCGTCTGCCCTGGCAAAGCGTCTTTCGGTGACAGGAGGCAAACTTACCGTCGGCATTTCGGGCGGACTCGACTCGACGCTCGCACTGCTGGCCGCCTGCAGGGCTGTCGATATGATGGGGCTTCCCAGACAGAACATTCTGGCGGTCACTCTGCCATGCTTTGGAACGACCGACAGGACACATGACAACGCATGGGAGCTCATGCGTGCCCTCGGCGTTACCGCAAAAGAGGTGAACATCCGCGAGGCAGTGCGTATTCATCTGAGAGATATCGGTCACGACGAGGCCGACCATTCGGTTACCTACGAAAACGCGCAGGCGAGGGAGAGGACCCAGGTGCTTATGGATCTGGCTAACGATTTCGGCGGCATTGTCCTGGGAACCGGAGACCTGAGCGAGATCGCCCTGGGCTGGTGCACGTACAATGCGGACCATATGAGTATGTACGGGGTGAACTGCGGAATCCCCAAGACGCTGGTGCGCTGGATCATCCAGACGACCGCGGATATGGAGATTTTTGCGGATGCGCGGGAGGTACTCCTCGACATTCTGGACACGCCGATCTCGCCGGAGCTGCTTCCGCCCGATGAGAAGGGGAATATTCTGCAGCAGACCGAGGATCTGGTGGGGCCGTATGAGCTGCACGATTTCTTCCTTTATTATGCGATCCGTTACGGCTTCAGGCCGAAGAAGATATACGAGCTTTGCCGCATCGCCTTTGCGGGTGTGTACGAAGATGAAGTGATCAAAAAATGGATCAAAAACTTTTACCGGCGGTTCTTCAACCAGCAGTTCAAGCGGAGCTGCATGCCTGACGGCGTCAAGATCGGTTCGATCGCGCTGAGCCCCAGAGGGGACTGGAGAATGCCGTCCGATGCGGAAAATGCGGCGTGGATGCGCGAATGTGAACAACTGATTTAACAAGCCCCGGAGCGGGCTATTGTTTAGAGGCAAACAGCGAAGCGGATTGCCGGTTACCTTTGATTATAAGGAGATATCTTATGCAGCCTGTTGTTTCTGTGATCATACCTTTTTTATGTAGAGAAGATATTTCCGGGAGATGTCTGAAGAGTGTACAAGGTCAGACTTTCCGCGAGATACAGATCATCTGTGTCTGCGGTGAGGACTTCGAAGATAGTAACGGACAGTATCTGAGAAAGATCGCAAAGGAGGATCCGAGGATCCTGATTGTTGAAAGAAAAACGGAAGAGGTACACAACGCAGGTCTTTCCCGGGCAGTAGGAGAATATGCCCTGCTTTTAAACCCTGAGGACTATTGCGAGCCCGATATGCTGGAGCATGCAGTCCGTGTCATGCAAAAGGACCGCGCGGACTTTGTCGTGTTCCGTGCGGGGCTATGCGCGGACGGAAACGAAAAGACGACAACAATACGGGAGAAAGACCTTCCTCCGTACACCCCGTTTTCGAGCAGAAGTATCACCGGGGACATCTATTCGGTATTCAGCAGTCTTTTGCAGGACAAGCTGTATTCCAGAGAGTTTCTGCTCCTGAAAAAACTTGAATTTGACAAGCGGAGTGCGGACGCAGTACAGGATTTTGTACAGAAAGCACTTTTGGCCGCCCGCAGGATCACGTACATGGAGGATGTGCTTGTCCATACAGGCAGGGACGTCGTAGATCAGCGTCCTGCGGAAGATCGGCCGGTCGAAATATCGGTGGTCATTCCGGTCCACAATGCAGAGAGATATATCGGACAGTGCCTGGACAGTGTCCTGGAAAATCGGGACACAGAGACCGAGATCATCTGTGTGGACGACTGTTCAACGGACAGTACACCCGAGATCCTTAAAGGCTATGCCGAAAAGTACAAAAATATAGTTGTTTTGAATAATGAGACGAACATGTATGCCGGCGCTTCGCGCAACCGGGGGCTTCTTGCGGCCCGGGGCAAATATGTTCATTTCCTGGACTCCGACGATATCGTGATTCCCGGTGCTTATCGGAAGCTTTATGATATTGCGGAAGAGAATGACCTTGACTGGATCAAGACGACGGCGCGCGCGTTCAGCGAGGAGGACGGAACGGAGGTCAGAAATCCCCGCTATGAGATGAAGCCGCTTGATCATGGGTACGACGGAAAATTGCTGGATTTTAAGAATTCGCCGTCTGTATTTCTGATGGGCATGTCGCTGGTGCCGTGGAATGCAATTTATAAGCGCAGCTTCCTGACGGACAATGATATTCTGTTTAATCATCTGTACTGCGTCAATGACAGGTCTTTCTTTGTAGAAACCTGCGTCAAGGGCAGCAGGATGATGCTTGCGCGCATCGATATCGTAAAACACCGCACGAATGTGGGTACCTCACTGGCCGCAAAGCGGCTTGAACATTTTGACTGCCAGTTCGAATCTTATAAACTCATGAAGAAGATCTGTGACGAGAATCACGTGAGCGAAAGGGTAAGATTCCGGATCCTCGATTCGGAGATGTACGATATGATCAACTGGTATCTGAAAATGCCGGAGGACAGCGGGCTCAGAGAGAAATGCAGGCGGGATCTGCACGATTTTGCTGTGGAAAATGTGGATTTTGCCCTTTTCGAAAAGCATGAGCAGGACAGCCTGTGGCTAAGATACCGTGAGCTGACAGAGACAGGAGAAGAAAAAAATGACTAAAGTTTCAATTATCGTTCCGGTCTGCGGCAAGGCAGAGCATTTGAGCGAGTGCCTGCAGAGTTTAAGGTGTCAGACGTTGAAAGACATCGAGATCCTCTGCGTGTTCGGCGGCGAGGACCAATCATGTTATCGTGAAATGTTCAGGCAGTATATGGACGAAGATGAGCGATTATATGCCACGGAGATTTCCGCAGCGGACTGCGGCAAGGCGCTGAACACCGGAATAGAAGAGGCCATTGGCGAATATGTAGGATTTATGTTTCCGGACGATCATGCGTCGCTTGACTTCTATGAGAATTGCTATCGTGCCGCCGAGGAGAATGAGGCGGATTTTGTAAGAACAGATTTTTACCGGGTGTCCGCGGAGAGGACCGGGGATGTAAAACAGGCTTACTGCAGGATTTCGGAGGACTCTGAAGATTACGGTAAAGTATTTGATCCGGGAGAAAACCAAAAAGCGTTATACTATTTGCCCGATGTCGGCTGCGGAATTTACCGCAAAAGCTTCCTCAGGGAGCATGATATCCGTTTTCATGAGGATTCCGGCGATACGATCCGGGACGAAGGCTTTTTCTTCCAGACCTGCGTGTTCGGAAAGCGGGCAGTGCTCCTCGATAAAGCAGGGTATTACAGACGCGGAGACGATCCGGAATGTGCGGCAGCCGATCCCGACAAGGTATACGCTGCCGATATCGAATATGATTTCATCCGTGATGTGCTCATGGACCACCCGGGAGTATGGGGAAAAGTGAACCGCGTCTATTGGAAGAAGAGATTTATCGATACACTGGCTGCGCTGGACCGGACAGCGCCGGAGTTCAGAAAAGAGTATTGCCGCAACATGTCCCGCGAGCTGAACGCCGCGCAGAAGGACAGACTGATCCGCTATGAGGATTACGGCGAAAAATACTGGCCGCAGATGCAGCTGATCCTTAAAGATCCCGACACCTTTGCCGTTTCGACACTGGGACTTGTCGAGATACCGAAGGTGGAGGAGGACTATGTCGTCAACATCCGAAAGCTTCAGCAGGACAGCAAAAGGCTTCAGGAGGTTTTGAATTCCACCTCGTATAAGCTGGGCTTTAAGCTTACATCCCTGCCGCGCAGGATCAAGGAACATCTCAAAAACCGGTAAAAAATGAATCAGACAAAAATAAATTAAGAGAGGCAGCAGACAGATGGAAAATATACCGGAAAACAGAAATCGGATCGTTGTAGAATCGCCTTCTGTAAAAAACCGGCTGGTGACATATCGGTATAAAGTAACCGGGCCGTGGAGTGAATATTTTGGAAAGGACGAATACTCTGTAAGATACTCTTTTCTTACAGAGAATATTCCGTTTGAGACGCTTTTGGTACCTTTTGCGGGAGCTGTTCTTCCCTGGGCGTGGCTTATGGGAGCAGAAGTTCAGCTTGAGTTTTGTGACCTGGAGTTTCTGCGCTTTGCCGAATGCCTTAAAGAAGGTTTTGCCCAAAAGCACCCCGGAATGTTTAAAGACAGCTCCGTGCTTTGCGTGCATGAGCATCTGAGTATGAAAAAGGACCCGGAAGGAGCCCTTCTTATATATGAAGGGGAAGAAGATTTTGAGGGAGTGCTGAAGGCGGCCGCGAAGGAAAAACCGAATATCGCAGCACTCCGTGGAACAGTGATCCCTTTAAGCGACAAAGTAAGGACAAAAGAAGCCGCCGCGCGGGCAGAAGCCATCGCGGAGGAGCTCGGAACGCAGATGGTCTTCTGTCTGGCGTCCATGACCGGGATCGTGGACAAAGACAGGGTACCGGAGCTTGCGGAAATGACCGATGCGGACAAATGCGCGTTTGAGGAGCTTTGCCGGATGCTGGCGTCCGTTTCGCTCACCGCACCGCAGGTTCACAGGCTGAAAGCCGCGACACTTTTGATCCCCCGTCTGAGCGAGGAGCTCGCGGCTATCCTGCCGGCAGAGCAGAAAGTCCTGTCATTCACAAACGCCGTGGCTTTAGGAGAAAGCGGCGACGCGGAAGAGAGCAAAGACAGCGATAAAGCGGAGGAAAAGGATCGGAGCGAGGCTCTTTCGCCGGAGGACGAGCCGTGTGTTTCGGTGGTGATCCCTGCCTACAACGAAGAGCGATATCTGAAAGAATGTCTGGACAGCGTGATTTCACAGACCTACCGCAATCTGGAGATCATCTGCGTGGACGACGGTTCTACCGACAAAACCCCGGAGATCCTTGCGGACTACGCTTCCGCCGACAGGAGGATACGCGTGATCAGGCAGGAAAACAGCGGGCTTTCGGTCAGCCGGAACCGCGGGATCGAGGCGGCGCAGGGAAAATACCTGTATTTCCTGGACAGCGACGATTATATCCTGCCCGACCATTTCGAAAAACTGATCCCTGTCATGGAAAGGGACGATCTCGATCTGTGCGTGTTCAACCTGCATCCGTTTGTTTCGCCCGACGCCGACGGTGAACAGCTCCGCGAAACCTATGAGAGGTATGAAGATTATTATAAGAGAGCCCGGAAATATGAGGGGATCTTCACCGGCGCGGAACTGATGAAAAAGATGTTTGCGGCAGACGAGTACCTGATGCAGGTGTGCGGGTACATCTCAAGAACAGCGTATGTAAAGCAATCGGGAAATCTGTTTCTTCCCGGGATCCTTCATGAGGATCATCTGTTTACATTCTGCAATTTCCTCGGAGCTGAGAGAGCGGCTTTCTGCCCGGATGTTTCTTATCAGAGGAGGCTGGCCGGCGGCTCGATCATGACCTCGACCGTGACATTCCGCAATGTTGAAGGGCTGTTCAAGTGCTTCCTGGGGATGAACCGGTACATGGAAAACATGGCTGCGGACGAGGAAAAAGAGAAGATCGCCGTGACTGTGGCGACAGGGCTTCTGAGCACGGTGAGATCGAGATACGCATCCCTTACAGAGGCGGAGGAAAAGAAAAAATATGAGGCTCTGCCTCCGCAGGAGAAGATGCTGTTCCGTGCCCTTGTGGTCGAAAACGGGGCCGTGCGGGCAACGCATCTGGAACAGGAAAATGCGGAATTCAGCAGCGAAATCCTGACGCTGAAGAACGAAAAAAGAGCCTATGAAACGGAGAATCGCGGGCTTGCCGCACAGAACACCAGGCTGGTAAATGCCGGTGAAAGAGCGGTGACCGCCAATGAAAAACTTCGGGACGAAAATAAAAAGCTTCGGGATGAAAAGAGCGATCTCAGATCGGAAAAAGACCGGCTGAAACAGAAGTCGGAACAGCTGGATAAGAATAAGAAGGACTTCGAGAAAAAGAAGACCGAGCTGGAAGCACAGAACAGGGATCTGAAAGAAAAACGATCGGGGCTGGAGACACAGAAGAAGAATCTGGAGACAGAGAACAAAAAGCTCAGGAATGATCTGACGGATATTCGTTCGAGATTTCTTTACAGAGCCCTGCATAAAATCAAACTCATGTGACGCACACAAGGGGTTTTTCTTGACAAAACAGGGAGAGTATGTTATATCTTTTGCACTGCCTGAAACGGCATTCTGCAAGTAGAAACAATAAAAGGGGAATATAAAAACTATGATCGTACGCTTCGTTAATGATATGAAGAAATATTTCTCATATGCCAAATATTCGGCCAGGTCGGACCTGAAATCGGAGGTGGCCAGTTCTTACCTCAACTGGCTCTGGTGGATCCTCGACCCGGTGATGTTTATGATGGTGTATACGTTTATCGCCGTTATCGTCTTTAAGAGCAAGGTCCAGTATTTCCCTGTATTTGTGTTCATCGGACTTACGCTCTGGAATTTCTTCAGCAAAAATATACAGGGAAGCGTAAAAATGGTGCGCCAGAACAGCAGCATCGTATCCAAGGTATACATTCCCAAGTATATTCTGGTCCTGCAGAAAATGCTGGTGAACGGGTTCAAGATGATGGTCTCGTTTGTTCTGGTAGTGATCATGATGGCTCTTTACAGGGTGCCGGTGACACTGAAAGTACTGTATATGATCCCCATCTTTGCCTTGCTTGTTATTACGACCTTCGGGATCAGCTGTATAGTTCTCCACTTCGGTGTTTTTGTGGACGATCTGTTTAATGTGGTCCAGATTTTACTGAGACTTATTTTCTACATGTCAGGCATCTTTTACTCGATAGACGACAGACTGGAGGGGCCGCTCAGAAGCGTCCTTCTGTACTGCAATCCGGCATCCATGCTGATCAAATCGGCGCGTGACTGCATGCTTTATTCATCGACCCCGAATCTCAAAATGCTGGGTATCTGGGGAGCCGCCTCCGTGGTGATGTGTCTGATCGGTATAAAGCTGATATACAGTTACGAAAACAGCTATGTAAAGGTAATGTAAAGCAGGTGAAAAAGTATGGAGAACGGTATAGCATTAGATGTAAAAGATCTTAGAATACGTTACAAATGCCTCAATACGTTTTCGATCCGTCAGAGCTTTTTCCGTCTGAAAAAAGCGGAAGAGATCGTTTTTGAGGCGGTGAGGGGAGTTACTTTTTCGGTGCCGAAAGGCGAGATCCTGGGCATCGTCGGCAAAAACGGCAGCGGCAAATCGACTATGCTGAGAGCGGTAGCAGGTATTTTTTCGCCCGATGAGGGAACGATCGACCTGCATGGAAACAATGTTTCGCTGCTTTCCATCGGTGTCGGTTTTCAGAAGGAACTGACCGGAAGGGAGAACATCGTTCTTTCCGGCATGCTGCTTGGCTTCTCGGAGGAGGCGGTCCGCGCAAAGATGGACGAGATCATCGAATTTGCGGAACTTGGCGAGTTTATCGATATGCCGGTGAGGACATATTCGAGCGGTATGCATTCCAAGCTGGCTTTCTCCATCACGGCCATTCTGGAAGCCGATATCATGCTGATCGATGAGGTGCTGAGCGTCGGTGATGCAAAATTCAAGAAAAAGAGTTATAATAAGATGAAACAGCTGATCAGTGATTCGGACAGGACGGTCCTTATTGTTTCCCATGCGTCTGAGACACTGCAGGAGCTCTGTACCAGCGTGCTGTGGCTCCATGACGGTGAAATCAGAATGATAGGAAAACCGGAAGAAGTTCTGCCTGTTTATGAAGAATTTATGAGCTGATGGAAAAAGAAAAAGTTCTGTCGGTAGTGATACCGGCGTATAATGCGGAAAAATATATCAGGACCGCGCTCGACTCCTTCTGCATCGACGGATTTATGGATGACTTTGAAGTGATTGTCGTGAACGACGGATCGACGGACCAAACCGGGGCAGCGGCGCAGGAGTACTGCGCAAAATTCCCCGGCACTTTCCGTTTGATCAATAAACCCAACGGAGGGCACGGGTCGGGCATAAACTGCGGCATAAAGCTTGCCCGCGGCAGATATTTTAAAGTGGTGGACGCGGACGACTGGGTGGACAAAAAAGCGTTCGGCAATCTGGTCCGCTACCTCAGAGAGGCGGAGGCCGATATCGTGTGGTCCGGCTTTTACTGGGTGTACGACCGCGGAGACGACCGTGCGGGCAGGATGAAAAAGAAGGCGGAGATGGAGATCCCCTTCATGGGTGTGGAATATCAGAGAGTCTACGCTTTTGACGAGGTCGCCGAGAAGATTTATATCAAGATGCACAATATGACGATCCGCACGGCGATCCTCAGGGAGCATGGCGTGCATATCGATGAGCATTGCTATTATGTCGACTCGGAGTTCATTCTCTATCCGATCCCCTACGTGAAGACGATCGCTTTTCTTCGGGACTTTGTGTATATGTACCGGATCGGCGTGTCGGGACAGAGCATGAGCAGAGAGAAGATGAAGCAGAACGAGGAGAGTGTGAACCGTGTGCTTCGCTCTCTTTTCCGAATGTACAGGAAGCTGGGCGGCAGTATCCCGGTCTCACAGGAGGCGCTCTGCTACATCGAAAACCTGATCGCCCGGATCGTTGCCGGCAAATATCGTATCATGCTTTGCCGGGAATTATCCGAAGAGACGTGCGCCCGGATGAAAAGATTTGACGCTATGCTGAGAAGGAAATATCCGCGGATATACAGGGCAAACATCAACAAAGCAGTGAAGGTTCTGCGCAGGAGCGATTTCAGACTGTACGCTTCTGCTTCTGTACTCTGTAAACTGGCTTATCATTGAATGGGAATGAAAAATGTATAAAGTATCAGTCATTGTACCGGTTTATAATGTAGAAAAATATTTGCGGCAGGCGCTGGACAGCATCTGCGGACAGTCGCTGAAGGATATCGAAGTAGTCTGCGTGAATGACGGGTCCACCGACGGTTCGCTCGAGATCCTCAAAGAATACAGCGAAAAGGACGACAGAGTCGTTGTTCTTTCGCAGGAGAACGGCGGTTACGGAAAGGCCATGAACAGAGGCCTTACGGCGGCACGCGGAGAGTATATAGGCATCGTCGAGCCCGACGATTATATCGATCCGGACATGTACCGCGACCTGTATATGCTCGCTTCTTATCATGATCTGGACATGGTCAAGGCGGACTTTTATCGCTTCCGTACCACCGAGTCGGGTGAGGAGGTGCTGGAATACGATGCGCTGGACAAGAAGGGCGGCGGGTATAACATCGTCTTTAATCCTTCCGAGGAGCCCGAGAGGATCCGCTACCAGATGAACACCTGGACGGGGATCTATCGCCGCGAGATGATCGAGAAGTATCATATAAGGCACAACGAGACACCGGGCGCTTCTTTCCAGGACAATGGCTTCTTCTTTCAGACCTTTGTCTTTGCAAAGCGGGCGATGATCGTCGACAAGCCATATTACAAGAACAGAAGAGACAACCCGAATTCTTCGGTGAAGAACAAGGGGAAGGTCTACTGTATGAATATCGAGTACGATTTTATCCGCGACTTTCTTAAGGAAGATGAGGAGAGGTGGAATCGCTTTAAGTACATGTACTGGTGGAAAAAGTACCACACCTACATGTTCACCTACGATCGTATTCACGAGAAATATAAAAAAGAGTACCTGCGGCGGATGAGCCGTGAATACCGGTGGGCCATGACACAGCATGAACTCAGCACGGACGTGTTCACCGAGCTGGAGTGGAAAAAACTCAACTCGCTCATCTCCAACGCGGACGGCTTTGGAAAAGCACTGCAGAGTGCAGGAGTCGCCAGATTTATCAAGCCGCTGGTGCCGGAGTGGGCCAAAAAAATGATATTCAGGGTTCTTTCGATGAGGAAGTAAGCTATGCAAAATCCAAAAGTATCCGTTATTATCCCTGTTTACAACAGTTCGGAATATATCAGACATTGTCTGGACAGCCTTCTGTCCCAGACGCTTGAAGACATAGAGATCCTTTGTGTTGACGACGGTTCTACCGATGATTCGCTTTCCATCCTGGAGGAGTACAGCCGGAAGGACGAAAGAGTCCGCGTGCTGACGCAGGAGAACGCGGGAGCCGGCGCTGCCAGAAACCACGGCCTTCGGGAGGCGAGGGGAAAATACCTGTCCTTCCTGGATTCGGACGACTATTTTGAGCCCGACATGCTCGAGAAGGCGCGGAAGTACATCATCCATTATAAGGCGGACTTTGTGGTGTTCGGTTCCGACCAGTACTACATGGACACGAAGGAATATATCCGAAATCCGTGGGTCGTGCGCAAGGAGGACCTTCCGCCGTACATGCCCTTTAAGTACAGAGAACTGACCGGAAACGTGTTCAAAACCTTTGTGGGATGGGCGTGGGACAAGCTGTACCGCAAGGATTTTGTTCTTAAGAACAACCTTTGGTTCCAGGAGCAGAGGACCAGCAACGATATGTACTTTGTGTTCAGCGCGCTTGTGCTGGCAAAACGTATCGCGTACTGCGACAAGGTGCTCATTCATCAGAGAAGAGGCTCCGGAAAATCGCTCTCCGTCACGCGGGAGAAGTCGTGGGGCTGCTTCTACGACGCGCTGCTTGCGATCAGGCAGAGGCTGCAGGACGAAGGGCTTTATTGGGAGCTGGAGAGAGACTTCATCAATTACGCTCTGCATGCTTCCCTCTGGAACCTGAAAACACTGGCCGAGCCCACGAAGTCTATCCTTAAAGACAAGCTCCTTACCGAATGGTTTGACGAGCTGGGGATCACCGGGAAGCCGGATGATTATTTTTATAATAAAGAGGAGTACATGACGTATCTCGATCTTATCAAGTGAAACAGGGGGACGGTTCCTCGTCCCCCTGTTTCACTTTTTTCTTGTTTCCTTCCGCGGTTCATGGTATGCTAGGTTAGGAGTAAAATTTAAAATTTCCACTGCACCTACGTGCAGTACCGGGGGATGGGGATAACAATGGAAACAATACGACGTATGCTTGTGCCTGCTGTGGCTGTGATTCTCGTTGCCGCATCGGTCATTTTTTTTGTCCACGGGCGCACAGGCGGCTCTTCCGAGAGGGTGGCTGATGGCATCCATTATTTAAAAACACTGGAAGAGAAAGACGTTTCGGAAGTAGAAAATACGCTTGCCGCGCAGCGCCAGGCCAGGCAGCAGGCCGAGAAGGACGAGATCATGCGGCAGGTGGAGGCAGGCGAGATCGATGT